>CAZZZE010000051.1:0-12772 GCA_964658365.1 uncultured Jatrophihabitantaceae bacterium | reverse complement strand
CGAGGTGCGCATCCGCAAGGTGCTGCTCATGGCCCAGGACCGCGAGAAGTCCCGCTCGCGCTCGAAGGCCAACAAGTAGCTCTCGCTCGCATGAATACCCCCTTCAGCCGGGCCGGACCGGTTGAAGGGAGTATTCATCGTTAAGGTGGGACGCGTGGGTGCAGCGGACCGCCTCGTCGAGCGGATGCACGGCTTCGGCACGACGATCTTCGCCGAGATGTCGGCGCTCGCCGCGGCCACCGGCGCGGTCAACCTCGGCCAGGGCTTCCCGGACACCGACGGCCCGCCGCTGATCCTCGACGCGGCGATCGACGCCATCCGCTCGGGGCAGCACAACCAGTACCCGCCGGGCACCGGGATACCCGCCTTACGGCAGGCGATCAGCGCGCACCAGCAGCGGCTCTACGGGCTGAGCTACAACGCCGACACCGAGGTGCTCGTGACGGCCGGCGCCACCGAGGCCATCGCCGCCGCGGTCTGCGCGCTGGCCGGGCCCGGCGACGAGGTCGTGCTGTTCGAGCCGTACTACGACTCCTACGCCGCGACGGTCGCGCTGGCCGGCGCGACCCGCGTCTGCGTCACCCTCGAGCGCGACGGGCAGCGCTGGGGATTCGACCACGACGCCCTCCGCGCCGCGATCACATCCCGCACGAGGCTGATCCTGCTGAACACCCCGCACAACCCCACCGGCACCGTCTTCGGCGCGGCCGACCTCGCCGCGATCGCCGAGCTCGCGATCGAGCACGACCTCGTGGCCGTCGCCGACGAGGTCTACGAGCACCTCGTCTTCGACGCCGGGGTGCACGTCCCCATCGCCACGCTGCCGGGGATGCGCGAGCGGACGGTCACGATCAGCAGCGCGGGCAAGACCTTCAGCGTGACGGGCTGGAAGATCGGCTGGGCCTGCGCGCCGCCGGCGCTGCTCGGACCGGTGCGCACGGTCAAGCAGTTCCTCACCTACGTCAACGGCGGGCCGTTCCAGCCCGCGGTGGCGCTCGCGCTGGCCGAGGCCGAGAAGCTCGCCCCGGTGCTCGCGCTGCAGGATCAGCGCGACCTGCTCTGCGGCGGGCTGGCCGCCCTGGGCTTCGACGTGATCGTTCCGCAGGCCACCTACTTCGCGACCGTCGACGTCGGTGCCGACGGTGTCGAGTACTGCCGCGAGCTGCCCACCCGCGCCGGGGTGGTGGCCATCCCGTCCAGCGTGTTCTACGACAGCGGCGCGGGTGACCGGTTCGTCCGCTTCGCCTTCTGCAAGCGGCCCGAGGTCCTGCGCGAGGCGCTGACCCGGCTCGCGGAGGTGGCGTCGTGAAGGTCGCGGCGATCCAGCACGACATCACCTGGGAGCACCCCGAGGTGACCCGCGCCGATGTCACGCCGATGATCGCGGCCGCGGCGGCCGGCGGCGCGCAGCTCATCGTCCTGCCCGAGATGTTCGCGACCGGGTTCTCGATGCGCCCGGAGCGCATCGCCGAGGACGAGGGCGGCCCGACCGAGCAGTTCCTGCTGGCCCGGGCCGCCGAGCACGACGCGCACCTGCTCGCCTCGATCGCGCAGCGTGGGGCCGACGGCGCGTACCGCAACAACGCCGTTCTGGCCCGGCCCGACGGCTCGGTCGAGCGGTACGCCAAGATCCACCCGTTCAGCTACGCCGGAGAGCACGAGCGCTACGCCGCGGGCGACCGCTTCCTCACCGTCGACGTCCTCGGCGTGCGGGTCAGCGTCTTCGTCTGTTACGACCTGCGCTTCGCCGACGAGTTCTGGGCTCTGGCCCACGACACCGACCTCTACGTCGTCCCGGCCAACTGGCCCGCCCCGCGCCACGAGCACTGGCGCGCGCTGCTGCAGGCCAGGGCCATCGAGAACCAGGCCTACGTGCTCGGCGTGAACCGGGTCGGCCTGGCCAAGGACCTCCCGCACCTGGGCGGGTCGGTCGTGCTCGACCCGCTCGGGGTGCGACTCGTCGAGGGCGGCCCGCAGCCGGCGGTGCTCACCGCGGACGTCGATCCCGACGTCGTGCGCAGCGTGCGCCAGGACTTCCCGTTCCTGCCCGACCGCCGGTGAGCGCGCGCGCTCGCCACGTGCTTGCCGCGGCGCTCGCGCTCGCCGCCCTGGCCGGGTGCACGGGCACGTCCGACCGGCCGACGCGTCCGGGGACGTCCGGCACCCCCAGCAGGCCGGGTGTCGCGAGCAGCACGCCCATCGGCGTCGCCCCGAGCCGTACGACCGACAACGCCGTGAACGAGCTGGCCGCCACCCCGCGATCGAAGCTGCGTCCGAGCGGGACGTTGACGTGGGCGCTGACGCAGCCGATCGGCAACTTCAACCCCTACACGCCGACCGGCGCCACCGCCGACGCCAGCAGCGTCCTCAACGCCCTGCTACCGCGGCCCTACCACTTCGACGCTGCGGGCAAGCCCACCGTCGACACCGACTACTTCACCGCCATCACGGTGACCTCGCGCCAACCGCTCACCGTCCGCTACCGGTTCAACCCGCGGGCCCGGTGGAGCAACGGCCGCCCGCTTGGCTGGCGCGACCTGGCCGGTCTGTGGCGCGCCGCGACGAACCCGGGCTACCACAGCGCCACCGCCGCCGGGTACGACCAGATCCGCTCGGTCGCCCGGGGTGGCGACGACCGCAGCGCGGTCGTCACCTTCGCCCGGCCGTTCACCGACTGGCAGGCGCTGTTCACCCCGCTCGTGCCCGCCGAGCTGACCGCCGGCGCACGGACGTTCACCACGGCGTGGCGCGACCATCCGGCGGTGACCGCGGGCCCGTTCGCGTGGGGTTCGAGCAACCCGGTCGCCCGCACCTACACCGTCGTGCGCAGTGGCACCTGGTGGGCCGACCCCGCCGAGCTGAACTCGATCACCTTCGCGGTCTACGACAAGCCCGCCACCGCGGTGCAGGCCATCGCCTCGCACCAGGTCGACTACGTCGACGTCAGCGCCGGCGACGCGGTCGCCAACATCGCGGCGGCCCGCACCTACCGCGGGGTGCAGATCCGGCAGGCGGCCGGCAACAACGAGCGGCAGCTGCTGCTCAACACCAGCGACCCGACGCTGGCGGACGTGCGGGTGCGGCAGGCCGTCGTGCTCGGGATCGACCGTCAGGCCGTCACGACGTCCGTCATCGGCAGGCTCGGGGGCAACCCGACGCCGCTGCAGAACCACTTCTTCGTCAAGAACCAGCCTTCCTACGTCGAGACGTGCGGGACGTTCTGCCGCTACGACCCGGCCCGCGCGCGGGCGCTGCTGCGGGCCGCGGGCTGGACGCTGCGCGAGGGCGTCTTCACCCGCAACGGCCGCCGGCTGGCACTGAGCATCACCGTCGCCGCTGGCGCCACCGAGGCGGCGCAGGAGGCCCGGGCGGCGCGGGTCTCGCTGCAGCGGGTCGGGATCGAGCTGCGGGTGCGGACCGTGCCGGCTGCCGACCTGCTCGCCCGCTACCTGTTCCCGGCCGGCGGGCACGCCGAGTTCCAGCTGGCCGCCGTCACCCGGGTCGGGACGCCCTTCCCGGTCGCCGCGGTGCTGCCGGTCTACACCCGCCGTCCCGGGTCGCCGGGGCAGAACCCGGGCGCGGGCGGCAGCAGCCGGCTCAACGCTCTGCTGGCGACTGTGGCCAGCACCAGCGGCACCGCGGCCGAGGGCGCCGCCGCGAGCGCGGCCTCCCGAACGATGTGGGCGCAAGCGGCGTGGGTGCCGCTCTACCAGCGACCGCAGGTGACCGCGGTCAACGCCGACATCGGCAACCTGGGCGCTGCCGGCTTCGCCGATGTCGTGTACCAGAACATCGGCTACCGTCATTAGCTGAGGTTTCACTGTGGGCGGCGAGATCGACGAAACCCACGAAGCCCGAATTTGCTGGGATTCTGCGCGTAACGGGCAATGCGGCTGTCTCGGAAGAGTCACGATCCGGCGCGAGTCCGCACCCGACCTACCGGTGGTGCAGTGCACGTATTACCGTGCAGACCGGTCGCCAGACACACGAAAGACCGTGGAAATTCTTGTTTCGGCCCTATTGACAGAGAGGCATTCCCGCACATGACCTTGGTCCCGGGTGAACTCGAAGTCGCCATCGAGTCGATGGCTGGCGAGGACCTGGCTGCCGACGAGTCCGGCGCGATCGAGGGCCGCTCACTCGGGCAACTGGCGTGGCGGCGCCTGAAGCACGACAAGGTCGCGATGGCCGGCGGCATCTGGGCGCTCTTCCTCGTGCTCATCGCCGCCTTCGCCCCGCTCGTCTCCAAGCTGTACGGCCAGAACAGCAGCGCCCCGCATTACTCGACCGTGGACGCGACCACCAACCTGCCGGTGAGCGGCGCGGGTGGCATCTCCAGCACCCACTGGTTGGGTGTCACGCCCGTCCTCGGGCAGGACATCCTGGCGCAGCTGATCTACGGCGCGCGGACCTCGCTCATCATCTCCATCGCCGCCACGGCCATGAGCCTGCTGTTCGGGGTCGCCCTGGGTCTCGCCGCCGGCTTCTACCGCGGCGCCGCCGACACCGTCATCTCGCGCGTCATGGACCTGCTGCTGGCATTCCCGTCGACGCTGTTCTCCATCTCCCTGCTCGCGGTGTTCGGGATCGTGCCCTCCTTCCTCGGGCTGTCGGGCACCTCGCTGCGCTTCGGGGTCATCATCTTCGTGCTCGGGTTCTTCGGCTTCCCCTACATCGGGCGCATCGTGCGCGGCCAGGTGCTCTCCCTGCGCGAGAAGGAGTTCGTCGACGCCGCGCGCAGCCTCGGGGCGTCGAACTACCGGATCATGACCCGGGAGATCTTCCCGAACCTCGTCGGGCCGATCCTGGTCTACACGACGCTGACGATCCCGAACTACATCCTGGGCGAGGCCGGGCTGTCGTTCATCGGCGTCGGCGTGCAGCCGCCGACCGTGTCGTGGGGCGGCATGCTCAACGACGCCGGCAACTACTTCCAGGTCGACCCCGAGTACCTGTTCGCGCCGGGTATCGCCCTGTTCCTCGCGGTGGTGTCGTTCAACCTCTTCGGCGACGGTCTGCGCGACGCGCTCGACCCACGGTCTCGGCGATGAGCCGCCTCCCTCGAACGGTCCGCCTTCCACTGCGACCGCGGTCCGGCTATCCCCGGCTCGTACCTATCAACACCCCCAACAGGAGAGGTAAGAACACACCGATGAGACGCAATCCAAGGGCCGTTATCGCGGCCAGTCTGCTGACGGCAGTGGCGGTCACCCTCGCCGCCTGCTCCGGCTCGAGCGGCGGTGGCAGCACTAGCGGCAGCTCCAAGTCGAACACCACCAGTCCGAACTCGACCGCGGGCTACAACGCGGCCGCGAACAACGTCGTCAACAAGTCGACGAAGACCGGTGGCACGCTGAACCTGCTTGCCAGCAGCGACTGCGACTCGTGGGACCCGAAGATCACCTACTACGGCTGGTGCATCAACATGCAGCGGCTGTTCACCCGCACGCTGGTGGGTTACACGAAGGTCAACGGCACGCAGTTCACGTTGGGCGGTGACCTCGCCACCGGTCTGGGCACGCACAACGCCGACTTCACGAAGTGGACGTACACCCTTCGCCCGGGGCTGAAGTACTCGACGGGGAAGGCGATCACGCCGCTGGACGTCAAGTATGGGGTCGAACGCAACTTCAACGCCGACGTCCTGGTCGGCGGGCCCTCGCAGTACTTCACGAGCCTGCTCGTGCACCCGAAGAACTACTCCGGGCCGTACAAGGACGGCGACCTCAGCTCGATCACGACCACGAGCAACACCATCACCTTCAGCCTGTCCAAGTCGTTCGCCGACTGGAACTACGTGATGGCGCTGCCGGCCGCGGCTCCCGTCCCCTACAAGGTCGAGGGCGGCAAGGGCTTCGTCGGCTCCACCTACACCAAGCACCCGGTCTCCTCGGGTCCGTACGAGATCCAGTCGTACACGCAGAACAAGCAGATAACGTTCGTGCGCAACCCGATGTGGCAGCAGAGCTCGGACCCGATCGTGCATCCGCTGGTCGACAAGGTCGTGTTGACGGTCGACACGAACCTGTCCGACATCGACCAGAAACTGCAGGCCGGCACCGCCGATGCGCGTGCTGACAACGGCGTGCAGTCGGAGTTCCAGTCCAAGATCCTGACGCAGCCGAGTCTGAAGGCGAACGCCGACGACCCGGTGGTGGCGGCGACCCGTTACCTGTCGATCGCGCCGTCGGTCATTCCGAACGTGCACTGCCGCCAGGCCATCTTCTACGCGCTGGACAAGGCCGGTGCGCTGCGCGCGGCCGGCGGTTCGGTCGCCGGTAACATCGCTGGATCGTTCACCCCTCCGGGCCTCCCGGGTTACGACCCGTCCTACGATCCGTACCCGTCGGGCTCGGGCAGCAGCGGCAACCTGGCCAAGGCCAAGGCCGAGCTCACCGCATGTGGCAAGCCGAACGGCTTCTCCACGAAGTTCGCCTACGGGACACCGAGCACGTACGCGGCCAACATCTTCAAGGCCGAGCAGAGCGCGCTCGCGAAGGTCGGCATCAAGATCACGGCCGCGCCCCAGAACGCGACGGACTACTACAAGACCTACATCGGTTCGCCGGCCAACATCAAGGCTCAGGGCCTGGGGATCGCGTTCGCCGGCTGGGGTGCCGACTTCCCGACGGACTTCGGTTTCTACAACGCGATCGCCAACGGGTCGAGCATTCTGTCCGTCGGTAACTCGAACTACCCGAGTCTGAACGACCCGACGGTCAACAAGATCCTGGACAACCCGCCGCCGGCGACGGACGTCGCCGCGTACAAGGGCCTGAACCAGGCGATCATGAAGAGTGCGGTCTACCTGCCGCTCTACTGGGAGAAGACGCTGTACTACCGCAACCCGCGGATGACGAACGTGACGTCGAACAACGCTGAGGCGTTCGGCATCTACGACTTCGTCAACGTCGGGGTGACCAAGTAGCAATGCTTCTCGCCAGGAACTAGGGAAGGGCGAAGGCGGGCGGTGGGTGGTTCTCGGACCACCCACCGCCCGCCGACACTGAGATGATCCAGTACATCATTCGCAGGTTGTTCGGAGCGTTCCTCGTCGTCGTCGCGGTCAGCATCGTGACGTTTCTGATCTTTCAGTTGGCGCCCGCGCTCGCGCACCGCTCGCCGGTGTACTACTACGTCGGCAAGGTGCCACCGAGCGCGCAGGGGCTGCGCATGCTGGAACATCGTTTCGGCTTCGACCTGCCCTGGTACGAGCAGTACTGGCACTACTTGAGATCGATCTTCGCCGGGGAGAACGTGTCCGACGGATCTACCACCGTGCACTGTTCTGCGCCGTGCCTGGGCTATTCATTCCGGCTGAACAGCTCCGTCGACTCGCTCATCATGCAGGCACTGCCGGTCGACATCAGCCTCACGGTGGGCGCCGCCATTCTCTGGCTCGTCGGCGGGGTGGCCGTCGGCACGGTGTCGGGCCTGCGTCCCGGCTCGTTCGTCGACCGGGCCGGCATGACCGCCGCGCTCACTGCGGTCTCGCTGCCGATCTTCTTCACCGGCCCGATCCTGCTGCTCGTGTTCGAGTACAAGCTCAAGTGGCTCTCGAACGTCAACTACGCCAGCATCACCGATGACCCGGTGCAGTGGTTCAAGAGCCTGATCCTGCCGTGGATCGCGCTGTCGTTCCTGTTCGCGGCGCTCTACGCGCGGCTGACCAGGGCGAACGTCATGGAAACGATGGGCGAGGACTACATCCGCACGGCGCGGGCCAAGGGCTTGCCGCGCCGGACGATCGTCGTGAAGCACGGCCTGCGCTCCGCGCTGACCCCGATCGTCACGATCTTCGGCATCGACGTCGGCACCTTGATCGGCACCGCGGTGATCACCGAGTCGGTGTTCAACCTGCATGGACTGGGCCTGTTGCTGATCCAGGCGATCAACCAGGAGGACCTGCCGATTATCCTCGGTGTCACGATCGTCGCGTCCATCGCGCTGGTGATCGCGAACCTGATCGTCGACATCGTCTACGGCATCGTCGATCCACGTGTCAGTTACGCCTGACCGGCCGGCCGTGACGACGCGCACGACCCCGAACACCGACCGAGAAGGAGACCCGTCAGCGTGACTGCCGAGCCAGCCCAGATGGTTGCTGACAGCAGCGCTGCACCGCGGTCGTTCCTGTCCGTCCGCGACCTGCGCGTGCACTTCCCGACCGGTGACGGCCTGGTCAAGAGCGTCGACGGCCTGAGCTTCGACGTCGAGCGCGGCAAGGTGCTCGGCATCGTCGGCGAGTCCGGCTCCGGCAAGTCCGTCACCAGCCAGGCGATCATGGGGCTGCACAAGGGCTCCAAGGCGCAGATCACCGGCGAGATCTGGTACAACGGCCAGGAACTCGTCAGCGCGCGCGAGGAGGACATCCGCAAGCTGCGGGGCTCCGAGATGGCGATGATCTTCCAGGACCCGCTCTCGGCCCTGCACCCGTTCTACAAGGTGGGCGCGCAGATCACCGAGGCCTATCGGGTGCACAACGACGTGTCCAAGGCGGTGGCCAAGAAGCGCGCCATCGAGATGCTGAGCCTGGTGGGCATTCCGAGCCCTGATCGTCGCTACGACGACTACCCGCACCAGTTCTCCGGCGGCATGCGCCAGCGCGCCATGATCGCCATGGCGCTGGTGTGCAACCCGAAACTGCTCATCGCCGACGAGCCGACGACTGCGCTCGACGTGACCGTGCAGGCGCAGATCCTCGAGCTGCTCAAGGTCATGCAGAAGGAGTTCGACTCGGCGATCATCCTGATCACCCACGACCTCGGCGTCGTCGCCGAGACCTGCGACGACGTAGTGGTCATGTACGGCGGGCAGTGCGTCGAGAAGGGCCCGGTCGGCGACCTGTTCTACCGTCCCGAGATGCCCTACGCGTGGGGCCTGCTCGGCTCGATGCCGCGGATGGACCGCGACCGGCGCACCCGGTTGCGCCCGATCGCCGGCCAGCCGCCGTCGCTGATCCGGGTGCCGAAGGGCTGCGTGTTCAACCCCCGCTGCACCTACAAGGACCACGTCGAGGGCGACCGCTGCACGACCGTGCACCCGGACCTGCTGCCCACGACCGACAACCATTACGTGCGCTGCCACATCGATCCCCAGGAGCGACGCACGATCTTCCGTGACGAGGTGTCGCCGACACTATGAGTGCGCTCAACCTGAGCAAGACCGACAGCGCCGAGTCGGCGGCGTCGTCGCCGGCATCCGACGATGCGCTGCTCGCCGTCGACAACCTGCGCAAGCACTTCCCGATCAAGAAGGGCATGATCGTGTCCCGCCAGGTCGGGGCGGTGAAGGCGGTCGACGGCATCAGCCTGTCGCTCGACTCCGGTCAGACCCTCGGCCTGGTCGGCGAGTCGGGCTGCGGCAAGTCGACGGCCGGGCGCACGATCGCCAAGCTGCTGGAGCCGACGAGCGGAACCATCCGCTTCGACGGCCGCGACATCACCGGGCTTACGCGCAGCCAGATGCGGCCGCTGCGCCGCGACATCCAGATGATCTTCCAGGACCCGTACTCGTCGCTGAACCCGCGGCACACGATCGGCACCATTGTCGGCGCGCCGTTCCGGATCCAGAACATCCAGACCAGCAAGGACATCAAGACCTCGGTCCAGGCGCTGATGGAGCGCGTGGGCCTCAACCCCGAGCACTACAACCGCTACCCGCACGAGTTCTCGGGTGGCCAGCGGCAGCGCATCGGTATCGCTCGCGCCATCGCCCTGCAGCCCAAGCTGATCATCTGCGACGAGCCGGTCTCGGCCCTCGACGTCTCGATCCAGGCGCAGGTCGTCAACCTGCTCGAGGACCTGCAGGCGGAGTTCAACCTCGCCTACATCTTCGTGGCGCACGACCTGTCAGTGGTCCGGCACATTTCCGACCGGGTGGCGGTCATGTACCTGGGCAAGATCATGGAGATCACCGCCCGCGACCAGCTGTACTCCGCCCCGCTGCACCCCTACACCCACGCGTTGATGTCGGCCGTGCCGGTTCCGGACCCGAACAAGGAGCAGGCCCGCCAGCGCATCCTGCTCAAGGGCGACCTGCCCAGCCCGATCGACCCGCCGTCGGGCTGCGTGTTCCACACCCGGTGCCCGCTCTACCGCGAGGAGCTGTCGGAGTCGCAGCAGGACCGGTGCCGTACCGAGGAGCCGGTGCTGGAGGAGAAGGCGCCCGGGCACTTCGCGTACTGCCACTTCCCGGTGGCCCGCGCCGACGTCGCCGCCGCCGAGGACCAGGGCATGGTCGCGCCGACGGGTGGCGCCCACGCGGCCACCGACGGCGAGCTCGGCGGCCTGTGACGCGCCGCGACTGACGTGACCCAGTGAGCGCAGCGGGGTCGACGTCGTGACCGATCGGTTGCTGTTCGTGCACGCGCACCCGGACGACGAGTCGATCATGACCGGCGCGACGATGGCGCACTACGTCCGGCGCGGCCACGACGTCACGCTGCTGACCTGCACGCTGGGCGAGGAGGGCGAGATCCTCGTCCCCGGGCTCGCCGGACTGGCCGCTGAACGGGCCGACCAGCTCGGCGGGTACCGCATCGCCGAGCTCGCAGCAGCGATGCGCGCCCTCGGTGTGCGCGATCACCGCTTCCTCGGCGGCGCGGGCCGCTTCCGCGACAGCGGCATGCTCGGCTCGCCCACCAACGACCATCCACGCGCGTTCTGGCGCGCGGCGAAGGACGACGACGCGTTCGCTGTGGCCGTCGACGCGGCAGCGCAGGTGATCCGCGAGCTGCGGCCGGCGGCGGTGATCACCTACGACCCGGACGGCGGGTACGGCCACCCCGACCACATCATGGCGCACCGCGTCACGATGGCCGCCGTGCGCGCGGCGCAGCCGGACTGGCAGGTGCCGCGGGTGTTCTGGACGGCCGACCCCGACTCCGTCCTCGACCGCGAGGTCGCGTCCGTCGCCGCCGAGCCCGGCGTGCCGTTCGCCGCCGACCGGTCGCAGCTGCGGTTCGGGGTGCCGGATGCGCTGGTCACCACGACCGTCGAGGCGGGTGACGCACTGGAGGCCAAGCGGACCGCGTTGTGCGCGCACGCCACCCAACTGTCGGTGTGGAAGGGGTTCTACGCGCTGTCCAACGGCCTCGGCCGAGTCGTGTCGGGCACCGAGTACTTCCGCGCGGCGCCGGGTTACCCCGCGCCGGCGCACGACCTGCTCGGGGCGGCGTGATGGGAGCCAAGCGCGGCATCGCGGCGTGGGTCGCGGTCGTCCTGATCTGCCTGTCGGCAGCGCTGGCCGGGATGCTCCAGGCGCTGCTCGTGCCGCTCTACGCCGGCAGCACGCTGATCCCGGTGGCCGTGCTGGCCGCGCTCGCGTCGAACATCGCCCTGCCCCTGCTCGCCCGCACCGTGGTGCCGACCACGGCCGGACTCGCGTTGCCGTTCGTGTCGTGGCTCGTCGTCGTCATCGGGTTCGGCGTGCTGGGCCGGCCCGAGGGCGACATCGTGCTGCCCGGCGGCGACCCGCAGTGGGTGGCCTACGGCGTGCTGCTCGGCGGTGCGCTGGCCGGCACGGTCACCGTTGTGGCCTCCGCGCCGCGTGCGTCGGAGATGACCCGACGCCAGCAGACGTACCGGCGTCCGCCTAAGCCGTGAACGGCGCGCGGTTCGCCTCGCGCAGGGCCTCCTGCACGGCGTTGACCGCTGCCGGCGGGAGGTCGGACTCGACGAGTTCGGCGTGCGGGAAGCGGGTGAGCTCGCGCTGGAGGTCGGTGACCGAGACGTGGCTGACGAGCAGCGCCACGGCGGTACGCCCCGGGGGCACGGCGTTGCGCAGCTCGGCCACGGTGGCGTCGCGGATGCCGGTATCGCGCAGCTTCGCGAACAGCGCGCCGCCACCGGCGGTGGCCGCGCCGACGACGAGGCCGCCGATCGGGCCGCCGAACAGGGTGCCGAGCAGCAGGCCCCAGACGCCGCCGCCGAGGCCCGCCTGGGCCGGCGTGACGTCGGTGGTCTCGCGCACGTGCGAGGTGCCGTCGAGGTCCCGGGTGACGATCACCGCGTCGTGGACCTGCAGCTCCTGGTCGCGGCCCAGGCGCGCGGTGGCCAGCAAGAACTCCTGCGCGCGCAGCGGGTCGTCGAAGGAGATGACGAGCAGTTTGCTGTTGTCCGGGATGTCGGCCATAGCTCCACTTTAGGGTGCGACGGCTGCCGCCGGTTCCGTGCGGTAACGGTAGTCGTGGTGTGCCCAGTAGCCCTGCGCGGTGTAGAGGGCGAGCGCCGCGGCGTTGTCGGCCTCGACCTGCAGGTAGCTGTGCGTGGCACCGCGCTCGCGGCCCCACGCCCACAGCGCGGCCATGACCGCCGACGCCAGCCCGCGACGCCGGGCGTCGGCCGCGACCTCGACGCCGGACACGCCGAGCCAACCGTCGTCGACGACACCACGCCCGGTGGCGAGCACGCGGTCGCCGTCGCGGACCGACGCGAACACCAGCCGGTCGTGGCGGGTGAGCAGCGCACGCGCGGCCTCCGCGGCCGACGCCCGGCGCCGCGAGAGACCGAGCCACCCGTCGTCGGGGTCGTCGGCGAGCACCACCTCCGCATCGCCGGCCCGCGCCTGGAGGTGGTCGAGCCGCGCGGCCAGAACGTGGTTGTCCATCTCGATCGGCCAGCCCCGCTCGCCGAGTTCGGCGTCGAGCAGCCGCCGGGCCTCGGTGGGTACGGCGATGCGCAGGGGCAGCCCGCGCGCGGCGTACCAGTCGTGCGCCCGGGCGAGGACCTCGTCGAGCGGCAGGCTGAGCTGGCGCAGCGGCAGCGCCGAG
>CAZZZE010000050.1:0-12827 GCA_964658365.1 uncultured Jatrophihabitantaceae bacterium | reverse complement strand
ATGCAGGCTACCGACCGCGGCACCCGCTCCTACGATGTCGGTATGGGCACGCACGGGCACGACGCCGAGGCGACGCCGGACGCGCTGGCCGCCCGGCTGCGCGAGCGCGGGCTGCGCAACACCCCGCAGCGCGCGCGTGTGCTGGCTGCGGTGCGCGAACTCGGGCACGCGACCCCCGAGCAGATCAGCGAGTCCGTGCCGGGCGTCGACGTCACCACCGTCTACCGCAACCTCGAAGTGCTCGAGGAACTCGGCTTCGTCAAGCATGCGCACCTCGGGCACGGCGCGGCGTCCTACCGGCCGGCCGAGGACGACCACATCCACGTCGTGTGCCACAGCTGCGGCGACGTCGTCGACGCCCCGCCCGATCTCGTCGATCCGCTGGCGGCCCGGCTGCGCGCCGAGCGCGGCTTCGTCCTGGACCGCTCGCACTTCACCGTCTTCGGCTCCTGCGCGGCGTGTGCCGCGAGCAACGGGGAACAAAGCACCTCCGGCGAGCGATGACTCACACATGACCGCCTACGACGAGCGCGCGATCCCCGCCACCGGCCGCGACGCCGGCGTGCCTTGGCACTACGGCGACCCGCTGGGCGAACAGCGGCGGGCCGCTCGCACCGCGGCCGTCGTCGACCGCGGCCACCGCGACGTCCTGACCGTCTCCGGACCCGATCGCCTGCCCTGGCTGCACTCCATCACCTCCCAGCACTTCACCTCGCTCACCGAGGGCGCGAGCGCCGAGTCCCTCGTGCTGTCGCCGCACGGGCACGTCGAGCAGCACTGGCAGGTCACCGAGCTGGCTGCGACGGTGTGGATCGACACCGAGCCCGGCACGGCGGCCGAGGTCCTCGGCTACCTGCAAAAGATGATCTTCATGAAGCGGGTCGAGCCGCTCGACGTGTCCGCCGACTGGGCGGTGCTCTCGCTGATCGGGCCGCAGACGCCGGCCGTCCTGGCCGCGGCCGGGTTGCCCGTCCCCGAGCCGGCCGGCCCCGCGCTCGCCCTGGCCGACGGCGGGTTCGTCCGCCGGATGAGCTGGCCCACCGAGGACGCGGCCGACCTGGTGGTTCCGGTCGCGCGCAAGGCGGCGACCATCGCAGCGCTTGCCGACGCCGGCGCCCAGCCGGCCGGTACCTGGGCCTACGAGGCGCTGCGCGTCGAGGCCCGCCGCCCGCGCCTGCATCACGAGACCGATCACCGCACGATCCCGCACGAGGTCGGCTGGATCAACCGCGCGGTCCACCTCGACAAGGGCTGCTACCGGGGGCAGGAGACCGTCGCGCGCGTGCAGAACCTCGGCCGTCCGCCGCGGCGACTGGTGCTGCTGCACCTCGCCGGCGAGTCCGACGAACTGCCCGAGGTCGGCACCACCGTCGAGACGGGTGGCCGTGCGGTGGGCTTCGTCGGCACTGCGGTGCACCACCACGAGCTGGGGCCGGTCGCGCTGGCCGTCATCAAGCGATCGCTCCCGGTCGACGCGGCGCTGACCGTCGACGGGTACCCGGTCGCCGTCGATCGTGACCAGGATCGCTAGCTGTCCGCTTGCAATAGTTAGCAGTACCCGTCAAGACTGGCATCGTGATCGTCGACGGACCCAAGGTGCAGGCCAGGCGCAGCGGCGCTGCCATCGGGGAGTTCATCCGCGACCAGCGCCAGCAGGCGCAGGTCTCGTTGCGACAGCTGTCGCGCCTGGCCGGCGTCTCGAACCCCTACCTGTCGCAGATCGAGCGCGGCCTGCGCCGGCCCAGCGCCGAGATCCTGCAGCAGATCGCCAAGGCGTTACGCATCTCGGCCGAGCAGCTCTACGTGCACGCCGGGTTCCTCGATGTCCGTGAGGGCAACCTCGAACTCGTCGCGGCGATCCTCGCCGACGCCGAACTCACCGAGCGGCAGAAACAGGTGCTGCTCGACGTCTACGAGTCCTTCCGCCGCGAGAACGAGACCGCGGCCGGGGCACGCACCGACGTTCGCGACACCGCACCGACCGAATAACCCCCACACCCCCAACCGAAGGAGCACCATGTCCATCGCCAGTGACATCCGCACGTACGCCGACACCGCCGTGGCGCAGGGCAAGACCGCCGTCGCTACCGCGCAGGCCCAGCTCACCGACGTGACCGGCACGGCCACCGAGTACGCGTCCTCGATCGCCGAGAAGGCCACCGGCACGGTCAGCGACCTGCGCGTCAGCGCCGAGAAGGCCATCAACCTCGACGCCCTCAAGACCGCCGTCGAGCCCTACCTGGCGCAGGCCAAGGAGTACGGCACGAGCGTCTCCGACCGCGCCGAGGGCGTCTTGACCAACCTGCGCGGCGACAAGCGCGTCGCCAAGGTGCTGGACTCCGCGACCGCCGTCTCCGGGGTCGTCTTCGAGCAGGTCAACGACCGCATCGTCAAGCCCGTCCAGTCGCTGACCGGTCTCGGCGCCAAGCCGGCTGCCCCGGCGCGCAAGCCCGCTCCGAAGCCGGCTGCGACCAAGCCCGCCACCCCGCGCGCGACGGCCCGCAAGCCCGCCGGCCGCCCGGCCACGAAGTCCCCGGCCCGCAAGAGCGCGGCCAAGGGCGGCACGACCGCCTGATCGCAGCTCGTGCAGGGCTCGTTCGACGCGGCCCCGTCGCCCTCCGACCGAGGGACGGCGGGGCCGTCCTGCGTCGCGTGCACACCGACGCTGGGTACGCTGCGCGATGTGAACGTCGTCGATCAGCTCTACTTCTGGACGGACCGCGTCCTGTTCTGGGGGCTGGTCGCGCTGCGGGTCTGGGCGCTGTTCGACTGCCTCACCCGCAAGGCCGCCGCGTTCCCCGCCGTCGACAAGCTGACCAAGCCGGCGTGGACGGCGATCCTGCTCATCGCCGGGCTGCTCGGCTCGCTGCTGAGCACGGGCACCGATCCCTCCAGCGTGTTGAACATCTTCTCGCTGGCCTCGGTGGTGGTCGCGGCCGTGTACCTCGCCGATGTCCGTCCGGCGGTCCGCGAGATCTCCAACGGTCGGTAGCCGCCGGCGTCGTCAGCGCAGCGAGGCGGCCAGCACCGCGCCGAGCCCGGCCGCGAGATCGTCCGGTTCGGGCGTCCCGTCGGGGTCGAGCAGCCACTGCATGGCCAGCCCGTCGCAGGCCGCGATGACCACCGAGGCCACCGCCCGGCACTGCCGCTCGCTCGGCGCGTCGTCACCCAGCGACCTCGCGACGAGGTCGGCGACCATCGCCCGCGCCCGGGCGTAGTGCCCGGCCAGCTGCCCGCGCAGCTCGGGCACCCGCATGGCCTGGGCCAGCGACTCGACGTAGGACTGCACGAGCGGGCCGCGCGAGGGCAGCGTCTCGATCGACTGCGCCCACGTCGTCACGGCCCGCTGCAGCGGCATGGCGGTCGGGTCGGACATCGCGAAGTCGGCCAGCTGCGTCGACCAGTCGCGGAACGCGATCTCGATCGCCTCGTTGAGCAGGGCCGCCTTGGAGCCGAAGTGGTAGCCGATGCTGGCCAGGTTGGTGTCGGAGGCGGCGACCAGGTCGCGCGCGGTGATGTGCGCGTAGCCCTGCTCCTCGAGCAGCCGGCGGGCGGCGGTGAGCAGGTCCTCGCGATGTCCCACGCCGGCCAGGTTAGCGCCGCCGAGTAGACGGACGTCTTATACGGGCGTATACATCTCGGCACGTGCTCCCGAGTCGATTGGCCCGCCGATGACTGTGCCCGACCGCTACCTGACGCGCCGGGAGCTGCCGGCGCAGCTGGACCTGCCGCCCGGCCCGTCGCTGCCCAAGGCGGTGCAGACCGTGCTGTTCCTGACCATGGGACCATTCATCAGCCCCCGCTGGCAGCGTCGCTACGGCGACGTCTTCTCGATGGACATCGCGCCGGCCGGACGCTCGGTGGTGCTGTCGAAGCCCGAGCACATCCGCGAGATCTTCGCCGGCCCGGCCGACACGTTCCACGCCGGCGAGGGCAACGCGATACTCGGCCCGGTCATGGGCGAGCACTCCGTGCTGCTGCTCGACGAGGACGAGCACCGGCACAGCCGCAAGCGCATCATGGCGGCCTTCCACGGCGAGACGCTGCAGGGCTGGAGCGGCGTGGTCGAGCGCATCGCTGCCGAGGACGTCGCCACCTGGCCGCACGGCGGGGCCGTCGGCGTCCACCAGCACCTGAACGACATCAGCCTCGAGGTGATCCTGCGGGTCGTGTTCGGACTCAGCGCCGGCGACCGCCTCGACGCCCTGCGCCCGCGCCTGCAACAGCTCGTCCGGATCGGTCCGACGATCTTCGTCGGCTGGTTAGTGCCGCGGTTGCAGGCCGTCGGGCCGTGGCGGCGCTTCGCCCGGCTCAAGGACGACGTCGACCGGTTGCTCTACGCCGAGATCGCCGAGCGCCGCACGGCCGCCGACCTCGCCGAGCGCACCGACCTGCTGTCCAAGCTGCTGCACGCCGCGCCCGAGCAGAGCGACGCGGAGCTGCGCGACCACCTGGTGACGCTGCTGCTGGCCGGCCACGAGACCACCGCGTCGACGCTGGCCTGGACGCTGCACGACCTGGCCCGCAACCCCGAGCTGCTCGGCCGGGTCCGCCGGGCGGCCGACGAGGGCGACGACGCCTACCTCGAGGCCACCGTCAAGGAATCCATGCGGCTGCGGCCGGTGATCCGCAACATCGCCCGGCGGCTGGCCAAGCCAGTCCGCATCGCCGGTTACGACCTGCCGGCGGGCGTGATGATCTTCCCGTCCATCGCGCTGGTGCACCACCGAGACGACGTGTGGGACGACCCGGAGCAGTTCCGTCCCGAGCGCTTCCTGGGCGCGAACCCCCCGCCGGCCACGTGGATCCCGTTCGGGGGCGGGCTGCGCCGCTGCCTGGGTGCGGGGTTGGCCACCGTCGAGGCGATCGCCGTGCTCAAGGTCGTGCTGCGCAGCGTCGACCTCGCGCCGGTCGGGCGCCCCGAGCGGCACAAGGCCCGCAACATCACGATCGTGCCCGCGCGCGGGGCGCGGCTGGTCACCTACCGGCGCCGGCCGGCAGCGCAGGCGGGGCCGTCCGCGGCCGGGTGAACCACGTCGCCACGGCGGTGGCGAGGCCGAGCGCGCCGAGCGCCGCGCCGGTGACGATGTCGGCCGGCAGGTCGGCGAAGCCCTGCGGGGCCAGGACGCATGCCGCCACCGACACGCCGACCAGGGCAACGCGCGCCTGGCCGGTGACGAACGGCACCAGGGCGAGCACGCCCCACAGCAGGTACCAGGGGTGCAGCGCGGGCGCGAGCAGCCCGACCCACAGCAGCGCGTAACCGACATTGAGCCCGAGCCGTCGGCGACGCACCGTGGCGAGCAGGTAGGCCACGACGCACGCCGCGGCGATCGCGGCCGTGAGCCGGCTGCCCGCGGCCAGGTCGTCGTAGGAGGCGGGGCGGACCACCGCCGACAGCCCCTTCTCGACGGCACCGACGAGCGAGTAGGGCGTGCGGTCGCTCGTGATCTGGGAGCGCAGGTTGCGCACGGCGCCCCAGCCGTCGGAGTTGGCGAAGGCGGGAACGGCGAGGGTCAGGACGATGACCGTCGAGTCGCGGGCGATCACCGGCCACGCCGGCGCGCGGCGCTGGCCGAACCAGTGCGCGGCGGCGATCAGCGCCACCGCCACCAGGCCGGCCGGGCCGGTCCCGGCGCCGATGCCGGCCAGGATCAGCGCGCGCGACCAGCGACGTTGCGCGGCGGCGAGCACGGCGGCCAGCACGAGGGCGGTCAGCAGCGAGTCCAGGTGCGGCGAGGACACGACGTAGAGCAGCAGCAGCGGGTTCAGCGCGCACGCCACGACCGCGCTCGCCGCGGACGGCGCATCCGCGCGCTCGTCGAGCGCTGCCGGCATCGAGCGCAGCCGCCGGTCGGCCAGCTCGGCGACGGTGCGGGCGATCCACATGGCGGTCGCGACGCCGATCAGCCGCCAGACGATGACGCTGACGAGCAGCCCGTCGTTGCCGATCGACACGACGAGGTGCTGCAGCAGCGTGCCGACCGGTCCGGCGGCGCTGGGCGTTCCGCGCTGGGCCGGGTCGATGGCGGCGACGATGGGGGAGTCGCCGAGCGCCGCCGGCCCGATCCGGTACGGGTCGTGGCCCATGCGCAGCAACCGGCCGTACGCGACGTAGGTGTAGACGCTGGTGTCCATCAGCGGCGGGCCGAGCGCGAACGGCGCCGCCCACGCCGCAGCCACCCACCACACCCGCCGGAGCGGGATCGAGCGGACCGTCACCAGCCACAGCGCGACTACCCACAGCACCGCGAGGGTGAGCACGCCGGCGAGCATGAGGGCGCCCGCGGCGCTGCCGATCGCGGCACTGCGGACGTCCTGCAGGCCCAGCCACGACGTCAACGGACGGTCGGCGCGGGCCGCGGTGGCCCGGCCGCCCGCGACGACGACTACGCCGCCGACTGCGAAGCCGGCGCCGGCCAGCGAAAGCATCGGGTGCTTGCGCAGCGCGCGGTGCGCGGCGTCGAGGGCATCGAGGGCCTGCTCGGCGAGGTCGTTCATGGTGCGGGCTGGTTCATGACGCCGCTCATTATGGGCGACAGCCCAACCGGGGCCGACGGTGCGCAGCGCTTACCCGATCCGAACATGCCCTTCGCCGGATGCGAACGTCGGCGACGCAGAGTGGGTCTGTCGGCGACCACGCCGAAGCACCGCACGTCACCCCAGGAGCCGTCATGTACCGCAAGATCGTCCTCAGCGGCGTCACCGCAGCCGTCGTCCTCGGCGCGGGCACCGCCGCGCTCGCCACCACCGGCGCGTCGTCCACGTCCGGCACGCCCACCCCGAGCAGCACCTCCTCGACGCACGCCACGACCGGCAAAGCCGCCAAGGCCGGCAAGCACAAGCGTTCGCCGCTGGGACGCGCCGTGCACGCGAAGATCACCGTCAAGACCAAGAAGGGCTACGTCACCCGCGACCTGATCCGAGGCACGGTGACGGCGGTGTCCAGCACCTCGATCACCGTCCGGGCCGGCGACCGGACGACCGAGACGTACGTCGTCGGCAAGGACACCAAGGTCCTGGCGAGGGCCGCGACGAAGGGCGCCAAGCCGACGGCGTCGTCGATCAGCAAGGTCAGCAAGGGCCAGCACGTCCTCGTCGGGGGCACCGGCACCAGCACCCTGACGGCCACGCGCATCGTGGAGCTCGCGACGAAGTAGCCGCCCTACGCCGGGGGGAGGAGCACCGTGAACCGGGCTCCTCCCTCTGTCGCGTGACCGGCCTCGACGCGGCCGCCGAGGCGCGTCACCAGGCCCTGCACGATGGCCAGGCCCAGGCCGGTGCCGACCTGGCGCACGCCGCGGTAGCGCTGGTGCAGCACGCCCTGGGTGAAGGCGACCCCGAGGTCGTCGTCGGTGAGGCCGGGACCGCCGTCGCGGACCTCGGCCACGACGGCCGCGAGCGCCGGCTCCGCGCGCACGGCCAGCACCACCGGGGCGCCGGCCGGCGTCACCCGCAGCGCGTTGTCGAACAGGCCGTCCAGCACCTGGCGCAGCCGCGAGGCGTCGGTGCGGGCCAGCAACGGGCCGGCCGGTCGCTCGAGCCGGAACTCGACGCCGCCGGTCGCGCTGCGCGCCTGCCACACCTGCGCAGCGTCGTCGGCGACCGCGCACACGTCGACCACGGCGAGCTCGACGCGGAAGTCGTCGGCGCCCAGCCGGGCGAGGTCGAGCAGGTCGCCGACAAGACGCTCGAGACGCTGCGCCTCGCCGAGCAGCACGCCGCCGACGCGGGCGGTGTCCTCGGCCGGGATGAGGCCCTCGGTCATCGACTCGGCGTAGCCGGTGATGGCCGTCAGCGGGGTGCGCAGGTCGTGCGAGACCGACAGCAGGAACTCCCGCTGCCGCGCCTCGGAGTGCCGCAGCGCCGCGGCGATGCTGTTGACCGCCTCGCTGACCTCGACGACCTCGGCCGGCCCCACGGCGGGCAGCGTGACGTCGCGGTGGCCGGCCGCCAGCGAGTGCGCCGCGGCCGCCGTGCGGCGCAGCGGACGGGCGAGCCGCCAGGCCACGAGCAGGCCGATGAGCACGGCTGCGGCGGCGGCGATGAGCAGGGCGAGCAGCAGCCGGCGCAGGGCGCGCTCGTCCTGGGCCACCGCGTCGGTGCGCCGCTGGACGATCACCACGCCGCCGCTGCCGGCGGGCCGCGCCTCGACGTACACGGTGCTGCCGCCCACCGTCCGGGTGGCCGACACGTTCCGCCCGGCCAGCACTGCGCTGATGTCGGTGGGGGTCACGGCGCGCCGGACGAGTCGGTTCGTGGTGTTGAGCCGGCCGTCGGATCGCACGACCCCGCTCTGCACGCGCAGCCCACGCAGCGCGGCCTGCAGCCGGGGGAGCACCGGGCGACCGCCGCGCCCGGCCGCCGGCCGTTCGGTCGCGACGGACTGCGCGACCTCGGCGAGACGCCCGAGCGTCTGACGGGCTGAGTCGGCACCGGCGTTGCGCACCAGGCCTGTGGCGATCACACCGGCCACGAGAGCGGTGACGACCGCGATCCCGACGCTGAGCAGCGCGATCCGGGTGGCGAGCGTCGTGCGCCGACGGCGGGCCGGCCTCACTGCTCGGCCGCGTATCCGACGCCACGGACGGTGCGGATGGGGCTGGCTGCGCCGAGCTTGCCGCGCAGCTGCGCGACGTGGACGTCGACGGTGCGGGTGCCGGCGACCGACGAGTACCCCCACACCTCGCTGAGCAGCTGCTCGCGGCTGAACACGCGACCCGGCCGGCGCATGAGGTGCGCGAGCAGGTCGAACTCGGTGGCGGTCAGCGCGAACTCGCGCTCGGCGGCGTACGCGCGGCGCCGGCCGGTGTCGATCGTCAGCGCGCCGACGGTCTGCGGCGCGGCCTCGGGCGTGCCGTGCGTGCGCCGCAGGACGCCGCTGACCCGGGCGACCAGCTCACGTGGCGAGAACGGCTTGGTGACGTAGTCGTCGGCGCCGAGTTCGAGGCCGACGATGCGGTCGACCTCGTCGTCGCGGGCGGTCACGAACAGCACCGGCGTCCAGTCCTCGGCCGCGCGCAGGGCGCGGCAGATCTCGATGCCGTCCATGCCTGGCAATCCGACGTCGAGGATGATCGCGGCGGGACGCAGCCGACGCACGTCGGCCAGTGCCTGCCCGCCGTCGTGCTGGACGTGCACCCCGTAGCCGGCCCTGGCCAGGTTGAGCCGGACGACGTCGGCGATCGCGGGCTCGTCCTCGACGACGAGCACCAAGCCACGCGCCTCGACCACGGTTGAACGGTAGCGCCTGGTATTATCTCGACTTTATCGCTAGGAAAAGTACGCAGGTTGAGCGACGGGACGGGGCCCGATCGCAGCGAGTGGCCAGGAGGAGACGCATGAGCGGACGGCCGGTCGTCGCGATCGTCGGCGCGGGGGCCAGCGGCTGCCTGACCGCCACCCACGTCGCTCGCGCGGCCCGCGAGGTGGGACGGGCCGTCGAGATCCTGCTCGTCGACCCGGCGCCGTTGGGGCAGGGCCTCGCCTACTCGACGCCCGACCCGCGGCACCGCCTCAATGTGCCGGCCAAGGGTATGAGCGCGCTGCCCGATGATCCCGAGCATTTCCTGCGCTGGCTGCGTCGCCACGTCCACCCCGACTTCCCGGCCGGCGGCTTCGCGCCGCGACTGCACTACGCCGACTACCTGCAGCAGACGCTCGAGGAGTTCACCGGCCCCGAGAGCGGCGTCCAGGTCGAGCACGTCACGGACGCGGTGCGCGACCTGCGCCGGCACGGTCGCCGGTTGCGCTTGACGCTCGCCGACGGCACCAGCCGGCCGGCCGACGCGGTGGTGCTGGCCATGGGGCACGGTGCGCCGTCGACGTCCTGGGCGCCGGAGGACCTGCGTCGCTCGCCGCAGTTCGTCGCCGACCCGTGGCGCGCCAGCTCCGCGCCCACGGTGCGCGCCGGCGACCACGTCCTGCTCGTCGGCGCCGGTTTGACGATGGCCGACATGGCCCAGCGCTGGGGCCGGCGCGGGGTCACCCTGCACGTGGCCTCGCGACACGGCATGCTGCCGCTGCCGCACGCCGAGCAGCCGCAACCGGCACTGCCCGCCCCCGAGCTGCCCGACGCCGCCACGCTGTCGCTGGCCCAGGTGCGGCGCCTGGTCTTCGCGCACGTCCGAGCCGCTGGCGGCGACTGGCGCCGAGCGATCGACGGCCTGCGCCCGGTCACCTCAGCGCTCTGGTCGAGCATGGACGACGACGCCCGGCGCGCCTTCCTGCGCGCCGCGGCCCGGCGCTGGGACCGGGTCCGGCACCGCGTCGACCCGGCGCTGTCGGGCTGGCTGCAGCAGCGCGTCGACGACGGCTCGCTGGTCGTGCACGCCGCCGAGGTCACCGAGGCCACCGACGACGGCGGCGAGCGGCCCGGCGTGGTCGTCGGGCTGTCCGACGGCACCCGGCAGCGCTTCGCGGCCGTGCTGAACTGCACCGGCACCTGCGTCGGCATGCGGGCCAGCGACGACCCGCTGGTGTTGAACCTGCTGAACTCGGCGACCGCCCGGCCCGGCTCTCTGGACCTCGGGTTCGCCACCGACGACGCCGGCCGGTTGCTGCCCGGCGACGGCCCGTCGCCGGCGGTCTGGACGGTCGGCCCGCTGCGCCGCGGGGAGCTGTGGGAGAGCACCGCGATCCCCGAGATCCGCAGCCAGGCCGCCGACGTCGCCCGGGCCGCGGTGGCCGCGCTGCCGTCGCCGACGTTGCAACGCCGGGTCCGCGACCCGTTCGGGCTGCCGCTGACCGCAGCCACCGACGCCGCCGGGCTGTACAACGAGGCGCTCGGCAACATCCTGCGCGTGCAGTCCGGCGCCGAGACCCGGCTGCGCCAGGCCCTCGTCGCCGACCCGCAGTTCGCGCTCGGGCACGCCGCGCTGGCACTGCTCGGCGTCGAGTGGGGCGCCGACGTCGACGTCGAGGCCGCGCTGACCGCCGCCCAGCGCGCCGCCGGCCGCGCCGACGAGCGCGAGCAGCGCTTCGTCGAGGTCGCCGTGCAACGCGTGCGCGAGCCCGGCGCTGGCTCGGCCGCGGCGCTGCTGGCCTATATCCAGACCTATCCCGAGGACGCGCTTGCGGTGAGCATCGCGGTGCCGACGATCGCCTTCGGCGGGGCCACCGAGATCCCGGCCGAGGCCTGGGCGCTGGTCGAGGGTCTCGCGCCGGTCTACGGCGAGCACTGGTGGTACCGCGGCCTGCTCGCCTTCATCCGTCAGGAGCAGGAGCGCTACGACGAGGCCCGCGAGCTCGCCGACCTGGCGCTGGCCGCCGAGCCGGCCGCCGGACACGCGGTGCACGCCCGCACCCACGTCCACTACGAGACCGGCGACCACGCCGGTGGCCTGCGCTGGCTCGACGCGTGGATCACCACCTGCGGCGCGCGGGCGTCGCACCGGGCGCACTTCTCCTGGCATGCCGCCCTGCACGAGCTGGCCCTGGGTGACGACCGGGCCGCGCTCGCCCGCTACGCCGCGCAGCTCGCGCCGCCGACGGTCACCGGTGTCCGCGCGCTCGTCGACTCCGCCTCGCTGCTGTGGCGCGGGTACGCGGCCGGCGCGTGGGACGCTGTCGACGTCGGATCGGTGCTCGCCACCGTCGAACCGGCCCTGCTCGCCGACCCGCCGACCCCGTTCGTCGCCCTCCACGCGGCCATCGCCCTGACCGCCGCCGGCGACGTCCACGGGCTCGCCGGCCTGCGCCGCCGCGCCGCCGCGCGTCCGGACCCGGTGTTCCGCGAGACGGTCGCGCCGCTGGCCGACGCCCTCGTGCACCTCGTCCTGGGCGACGCCGACCGGGCCGCCGACGCGCTCGCCGCGCTGCGGGGGGTCGACCGGCTCGGCGGAAGTGCCGCGCAGCGCGAGATCGTCCAGGACACCCTCGTCCTGGCCGCCGTGCGCTGCGGCCGCGGCGAGCTGGCCCGGCGGATCCTGCACACCCGCCTCGAGCGGCGACCGTCGCCACGCGACGTCCAGCGCAGCCTGGGCCTGCCCCGCTGACCCGGGGGTCGCCGCGCTGCGGACGGACCGCCGAGCCGGCGCCGTCGCCGTTCACCGACCGCCGCCCGTCGCGGACGCGGGTGGGCGAAGCGGAGCTCGACGGGGCATGCTGGTAGCTATCGGTACTCGCCAGTAGCAAAGCCCCCGAAGGAGTCCGCATGGACATCGCCCTGAGCAAAGAGGAGCGCGCGTTCGCCGAGCGCATGCGCACGTTCTTCCGCACCGAGATCCCCGAGGAGATCCGGGCGAAGGGGGCCCGCGGCGAGCACGCCACGCGCGACGACATCGCCACCTGCCAGCGCATCCTCAACGAGCACGGCCTCGCGGTGCCGCACTGGCCGGCCGAGTGGGGCGGCCAGGACTGGACGCCCATCCAGCGCCATCTCTACTCCGAGGAGATGCTGCTCGCGCACGTCCCGCCGCCGCTGGCCTTCAACGTGCAGATGGTCGGCCCGGTGATCGCCACCTTCGGCAGCCAGGAGATCAAGGAACGCTTCCTGCCCAAGACGGCAAGCCTGGACATCTGGTGGGCGCAGGGCTTCAGCGAGCCGAACGCCGGCTCCGACCTCGCGTCGCTGAAGACCACCGCGGTCCGCGACGGCGACCACTACGTCGTCAACGGCCAGAAGACGTGGACGACGCTGGGCCAGTACGCCGACTGGATCTTCTGCCTGGTGCGTACCGACCCCGAGGCCAAGAAGCAGCGGGGCATTTCGTTCCTGCTCATCGACATGGACGACCCGGGCATCACCGTGCGCCCGATTCACTTGATCGATGGCGGCTACGAGGTCAACGAGGTCTTCTTCGACAACGTCCGCGTGCCCGTCGAGA
>CAZZZE010000049.1:0-12885 GCA_964658365.1 uncultured Jatrophihabitantaceae bacterium | reverse complement strand
CCCAGCGAGGCGACGATGAAGGCGGTGACCGACGACGGCGGCTCGGTCCCGGTCAACGCACGCCGGGCGAGTGTCAGGTCGACGTCGACCAACCCGTGCATCGGGACGATACGGCGCCCGGCCCGCACCGCTGCCGTAACCAGGCGCCGGCTCGGCGGGAAGGGACGGATGGTCGATCCACGGGCTCGAACGGGCGCTGGCGCCATTACCGCGCCGGCTGTCCGACGGTCGGTGTCGGAGGAGCGACCGGCGGCGGAGGCGTGACCGGAGGCGGCGCCGTCATGGAGCCTGGATCGCTGCCGCCGTTGTCCAGGCGGAATGGTGGGTACTCGTCTCGCATGAGCGTCGCGTAGGCCAGGACCCGATAGCACCAGCGATTGAGGCCCATCACCAGAGTGAACAGATCGGTCGGATAGCACCCTGTGACGAGCAGGATCACGCCGGCGATCACCGTGAGCAGGGCGATCAGCCCGCCTCCGCTGCCCCAGTTGTTGTCCGTCCACCCGAGGCTCCATCCGCCGGATGCGGACCTAATCCCCTACCAAACGCCGCGTGGTCGCACTGCGGACCGTGAGCGCCACGACCGCTTGGCTCAAGACGCGTTCGAACGATGAGCCCCCGTCTGCGTGTGATCACCTGAGCTGGCCACACTTCGGCCGTCGTTCTGCAGCACCTGGCCGTGGTCGTAACGGAACGCCCGGGCCGCGAAGCGTCGTGCGCGACCCAACGGCGGCCGGAACTAGGCCCGCTCCGCACGTGTCGATCAGACCTGCGATGCGAATGACAGCACACGCGCCTTCTCGCTGTCGAACTCCCGATCGGTCAACAAACCCTGCGCCCGTAGGGCACCGAGCTTCGTGATCTCATCCGCCGAACTGCGCTGAGCCGCACTCTGCTCGAAGAGGTGGCGCACGACAGAGTCGCCGACGGCCTGCTGACGGCCCTCGCGCAGATGCATTTCCGATCCACGGATGACCAGGTACAAGAGCGCGCCGGCAAACGGAAAGACGACCAGAGCCAGGGTCCAACCGGCCCGACCGGGACCGGTCAGGTCCGGGCTGCGGAACACGTCGCCGATGATCCGGATCAGCAGGAAGATCCACAGGATCCAGACGAAGAACCAGACGATGGAGAACAAACTCAACGATCCGTAACCATGCACGAAAGCTCCTCAATATCAGCTCTGGGACGGGTGCGTCCTGCATCCGACTGTGGTCGCGCGTGGTGGAATCCCGTAGGGACCTTCGGCAGGCAGCCCCTGGGTCGTGGTCACGAGTTCCGGGCGCCTGAACCACCGCCGAGCACAGCGTCCCCATGACGTCGTGCCCTACGCCGGGTCGGTTGACCTCTGCGTTTGCACGCCCGTCCCCAATCATCGAGGTCGATGGCGTCACCGTGGCCCTGCAGGATTCGACCGGCTCGACCGGCTCGCGAGACAGCGGACCGAGGGCCCTTCGTCAGCAACCACCGCTGGGCCGCTGAACTATGAGTACGCGTCGATCGGGTCTTAGGTCCTGGGTCGAACGGGTTGCCGGACCCTGCTCGCGGGTCCGCCCGTGCAGCGAGGCTGTCCGTGGTGGCGTCACTCCCGCGGTGACGGACCACGTTGAGAGGCGCAACCGTGGATGCGACGACCCTGGCCCGCTGGCAATTCGCCACCACCACCGTCTACCACTTCCTGATCGTGCCGCTTTCGATCGGCCTGACGGCCCTAGTGGCGGTGATGCAGACCCGGGCCTATCTGGGTCGCGACACCGCGGTCGGCGCGACCTGGGACCGTTCGGCCCGTTTCTGGGGTCGGATCATGTTGGTGATCTTCGCGCTCGGCATCGTCACCGGCATCGTGCAGGAGTTCCAGTTCGGGATGAACTGGTCGCAGTACTCGCGCTTCGTCGGCGACATCTTCGGTGCCCCGCTCGCGATGGAAGGGCTCATCGCGTTCTTTCTGGAGTCGACCTTCCTCGGCCTGTGGATCTTCGGGCGGGACCTGCTGAGCCCACGCGTACACCTGGCCACCATCTGGATCGCTGCCGCAGGCACGACGATCAGTGCCTACTTCATCCTCGCGGCAAACAGCTTCATGCAGCATCCGGTCGGCCTGCGTTACGACGCGGCCAAGAACCGGGTCGAGCTCACCTCGATCTGGAAGCTCATGACGAACTCCACGCAGCTCGTCACGTTCCCCCACACCGTGCTGGCGGCGTTCATGACCGCCGGTGCGCTGCTCATCACCGTCAGCGCCTACCACCTGCGCCGCGATCGGGAGAACGCCGACCCGGTGCACCGGGGAGTGGCCCGTCTTGGCATCGGGGTGCTCATCGTGTCCGCGATCGGGGCGACGGCGGTCGGGCACGTCCAGGGCCAGATCATGACCGATCAGCAGCCGATGAAGATGGCCGCTGCCGAGGCTCTCTGGAACACCACGAGCGGTGCATCGTTCAGTCTGTTCGCCTACGCAGACGTCGAACAGGGACACAATAAGGTCGATCTCTCGATCCCGGACGGCCTGTCGATCCTGGCCACCAACCGGCCGAGCGGCACCGTGCAGGGCATCAATGATCTGCAGAAGGCGGAGACGGCCAAGTACGGCAAGGGCAGCTACGTCCCCGTCGTCTGGCTCGCGTACTGGATGTTCCGGTTGATGATGGGCCTCGGCATCCTCGCCGCGCTGCTGGCGATCTTCCTGGCGATCCAGTGGCGGCGCGGCAAGCTCACGACCAGCCCTCGGCTGCTCCGGATCGCGACCTGGACCGTCGCGCTGCCGCTCGCCGCCAACAGCGCCGGCTGGCTGTTCACCGAGACGGCCCGCCAGCCCTGGCTGGTGTACGGCCTCCTGAAGACGAAGTCGGGTGTCAGCACGAACGTCGGCTCCGGCATGGTGCTGACGACCCTGATCCTGTTCACGCTGCTCTACGGGGTGTTGGGCGTCATCTGCTTCCGACTGGTCAGGCGTATCGCCCGGGCGGGCCCCGAACTGCCGAGCGCACCACCCACCGACGTCGCGCCGAGCGACGAACCCGTTCTCAGCCTGGTCTGAGAGGCCATCGACATGCTCGTTGCGTTCTGGTTCGGACTTATCGCGGTGCTGTGGGCCGGCTACTTCGTGTTGGAGGGTTTCGATTTCGGCGTGGGCCTGTTGCTGCCCTTCGTCGGGGCCCGCGATCGTGACCGCGAGCAGGCCATCCGCACGATCGGGCCGGTGTGGGACGGCAACGAGGTCTGGTTGATCGTCGCCGGCGGTGCGACCTTCGCTGCGTTCCCCGAGTGGTACGCCACGATGTTCAGCGGCTTCTACCTGGCCTTCGCGCTGCTGCTCGTCGGGTTGATCCTGCGCGGGATCGGCATCGAATACCGCAGCAAGGCTGCGGGAGCGCGCGGTCGACTGTGGTGCGATGCGGCGATCGTGGTCGGGTCGTTCCTGCCGGCCCTGCTGCTGGGCGTCGCGTTCGCCGACTTCGTCCGCGGCGTGCAGCTGGACAGACACCACGTCGTCACCGGCGGCTTCTTCGACCTGCTCACGCCGTACGCCCTGCTCGGCGGGGTGATGACGCTGTCGCTGTTCCTGTTCCACGGTGCCCTGTTCCTGACGCTGCGCACCGACGGAGCCGTCGCCGTCACCGCGTCGCGACTGTCGCGGCGACTCGCCTGGCCGGCGAGCGTGAGCACTGCCGGCTTCCTCGTCTGGACGACATTCGTTCGGGGTGGGTGGGTCAGCGTTCTCGTCGCGGTGCTGATCGTGCTGGCGTTCGGCGTGGCGATCCGGCAGATGCTGCACGACCGCTACGGCACCGCTTTCTCGGCGAGCGCGGTCGTTGCCGGGCTGTTCCCGATCTACGTGTTCGCGTGTCTCTGGCCCGACGTCCTCCCGGCCCACAACGGCGCGGCGTTGTCCCTGACCGCCCACCAGGCGAGCTCGAGCCATTACACGCTCGTGGTGATGACCGTCGTGGCGCTCGTGTTCACCCCGATCGTCCTCGGGTACCAGGCCTGGACCTACTGGGTGTTCCGGGCACGGGTCGGTGTACCCGCGGAACTGCACGGCACTGACGGCCTCGCCGACAAGGCCCGCCGCGTGGCCGGGCATCTCGACGAACCGACCAACCACGTGCCCGACCCGACGTGAGCCGGCCGGTCGATCCGCGACTGTTCACCCGAGCCCCGGCCACCCGTCGGCTGGTGCTGACCCTCGCCACGCTGCAACTGATCGGCGGCGGGCTGATCATCGCGCAGGCGATCCTGCTCGCCGACGTCGTGGCCGTCGTCTTCACCGGGCGGGCAACGCTGTCGACGGTCCTCGGCCGGCTCGTGGTGCTGGCGCTGGTCGGTATCGCCCGGGCCGCGCTCGCAGGGGCGCAGGAGTGGCTTACCGGGCAGGCCTCCGTCCGGGTGCGCGCCCAGCTGCGCCGGGCCGGCCTGCAGGCGGTCGTCCGGCTCGGGCCGTCCTGGGCGCAGCGGCAAACCCCGGGATATCTCGTCACGGCGACCGGCCCCGGGCTGGACGCGCTCGACGGCTACGTCACCCGTGCCTGCCGGCGTTGGTGTCGGCGGCAGTGGTGCCGGTGCTCGCCCTCGCCGCGATCACCCTGACCGACTGGCAGAGCGGCCTCATCCTGCTCGTCCTGTTGCCGCTGGTCCCGCTGTTCATGATCCTTATCGGGCTCATGACGAACCGCCTCGTGCTTCGGCGATACGTGGCGCTCGGCCGGCTCTCGGGTCAGTTCCTGGACCTGCTGCGGGGTCTCACCACGCTGCGGATCTACGGGCAGGCCGGGGCGCAGGAACGCACGCTGCGCAGGGCCACCGAGGACTTCCGCAATCAGACGATGGCCACCCTGCGGATCGCCTTCCTGTCCGGACTCGTGCTCGATCTGATCGCCGCGCTGTCGGTAGCGGTCGTGGCGGTCGACATCGGTCTGCGACTGGACGCCGGCCACGTGTCGTTGCGGATCGGCCTGCTGGTGCTGCTGCTCGCACCCGAAGTGTTCGCGCCGCTGCGCGCAGTCGGCACCCAGCATCATGCGAGCCAGGAGGGTGGTGCGGCCGCTGCGGCGGTGCTGGATCTTGTCGACGAGGTACCCGCCGCGGCCCGGGTAGGCGCGGGGGTGACCGCAGCGCCGGCGTCCGGTCGTGTTGTGCTCGACCAGGTCTCGGTGTCCTATCCGGCGCGCACGCTGCGCGCTCTCGACACCGTGTCCCTTGCCTTCGGGCCCGGTCGAGTTACCGCGTTGACGGGAGCCAGCGGCGCCGGGAAGAGCACGCTGCTCGCCGTCCTGCTCGGCTTCGTCGCGCCTGTCGACGGCAGCGTGTCGGTGGGTGTCGGCGATGCCGGCGCGCTGATGGCACTCGATCAACTCGACGTCGACTTGTGGCGCCGATCCGTGGCGTGGCTGCCGCAGCGACCGAGGCCGAGCCAGCCGACGATCGCAGCCGAGGTTCGCCTCGGCGACGTCGACGCATCTGCCGACGAGCTGGCGGATGCCTGCCGGATCTGTCGCACACCTGATCCCTCGACGCGCCTGGGCGAGGACGGCCGGTCGGTGTCAGCAGGTCAGCGTCGCCGCATCGCGCTGGCCCGGGTCCTGCTGCGGGCGCGCGCGGTTGCCCGCTCCGGTGGAGTGCCGCTCATATTGCTCGACGAACCGGGCGAGGACCTCGACCCCGACACCGCACGCGTAGTGGCAGCGGTGATCGAAGAGCTGTCGGGCTGGGCAACGGTGGTGCTCGCCAGTCACAGCCCCGCGATCGTCGAGCTTGCCGATCGCCGGATCGAGTTCGCGGGCGGCCACGTCGTTGAGGTCATCGACCAGCTGCCCGTGTGCCAGGGTTCGAGTGCCGCGGCTGTCGTCGAGGTTGCCCGGGACGTGCCGACGCCTGCGCCAGCAACGGCCGAGAACCCGTTCGGGCTGCGCGAACTCATCCGGGGGAGCGCGGCGGGTCACCGACTGCTGCTGGCCGGCACGCTGTCGATACTCGCGTCGCTCGCCGGACTCGGTCTCACCGGATCGTCCCTGTGGCTCATCAGCCGCGCGGCGCAGCACCCCAACGTCCAGGCGCTCGCGATCGCGGTCGTCGGCGTACGTACCTTCGCCATCGGCCGGGCGGTGCTGCGCTACTGCGAACGACTCGTTACCCACGACGCCGCGCTGCTCATGCTCACCGGGTTGCGGGTGCGGGTGTTCGCCGCGCTGCGCCCGCTGTCGCCGGCCGTGCTCGGCGGGTACGGCCGGGGCGACCTGCTGCGGCGTTTCGTCGGCGATGTGGACGGCGCCCAGGAGGGCCTCGTCCGTGCCGTCGTGCCGACCGCCGGTGCCGCCGCGGGTGCTCTCGCCGCTGTCGCGCTCGCGGCGGCAATGTCGCCTGCCGCCGGCGGCGCCCTGGCATTGGGGCTTCTGATCGCCGGTATCGCCGCGCCTGCCGCCGGGTTCCGCTCTGCCGGCGGCGCCGGACCCGCCGTTGCGCTCGTCGGGGAGCGCGACCGCGCCTCGGCCGGCCTGGTGGAGTCGCTGTCGGAAGTGGTCGCCTACGGCGGCGCCGACCGCGCGCTCGACGACATCGAGGCCATCGACGTCGTCCTGGAGCAGGCCGTCCGACGACCGTCGCGAGCTGCGGGTGTCGGCACCTTCGTCGGCGGCGCCGCGGCGGCAGTCAGCCTGGCCACGGTGCTTGCGCTCGCCACCCGGGATGTGTCGGCCGGCGGATTGTCGTTCGTGGACGTCGGCGTCCTGATCGCCTGCGTCCTCGCCGGCTTCGACTCGGTCGCCACCCTGCCGAACGCCTTCGTCGCCTGGGCCCGATGCAAAGCCGGACTGCAGCGCGTCCTCGAGGTCACGTCCCAACAGCCGGCCCTGCCTGACCCCATGTCACCCGGCAGCACGCCGGCCGGGCCCTTCGGGCTGCGTGGCGCGGGTATGACGCTTGCGGCAGGGATCGGTGCGCCGATCGTCCTGCGCCGCGCCGATCTCGCCGTCCGCTCCGGGGAGCGCGTCGCGGTGGTCGGGCCGAGCGGATGCGGGAAGAGCACGCTGCTCACAGCAGTCCTGCGGCTGCTGCCGCTGGGCGACGGCACGCTCGAACTCACGGGGACCGACCGATCGATCCGGTTGTGCGACACCCGTGCAGGCGACCTGCCGCCGCTCGTCGCCGGCTCCCTGCAGGGTGACCACGTCTTCGACTCGACGCTGCGTGACAACCTGCGTGTCGTCCGTCCCGCAGCGAGTGACGCCGACCTCGATGAGCTCGCCGACCGCGTAGGCCTGCTCGGGACAATCCGCGCACTGCCTGCCGGCTGGTCGACCCCTGCCGGACCGGACGGCGCCGCAATCTCCGGCGGCCAGCGGCAGCGGCTGCTCGTCGCGCGTGCCCTGCTCGCGGACCCGGCCATCTTAATCCTCGACGAACCCACGGCTCACCTCGACGCGGCGACCGAGCAACTCGTTCTCGCCGACCTGCTGGACGCCACGCACGGCCGGACGGTGTTGATGACCACGCATCGCCCGATCGCCGACGGGTACGGCCTCGACGTCCTACGACTTACCGAGCAGTCGTTGGAAGTTCAACCGCGAACGTCGGGGCCGGGCGCCTCGATTTTCGCGGAAATCAGGTCGACCAGTCGTTAACATCGACCGGCGCAGCCCGGACACACGAATCTGGTCCACAGTCACCACGACTCCAACGCGCGAAGCATCCGAACCACCCACTCAGCGGCGGACTCGAAGCCGGCACCTACGACGTGACGCTCTACTACGCGACGACTGCCCAGCTCGACGCGATGGCGGCCGGAGCCGGGTTGCGCTGGTCGAGGCATCATTCACGACCAGCGGCGCCGCGTCGCCGCGGGTCGTGTCACATGCGCCCATCAGGGTGAGACACGTCGAGCTCGGTGAGCAGCGCGCGGACGCGGCGGTCGATGTCATCTCGTATCGGTCGGATGCCGTCGACGCCGAGGCCCGCGGGGTCGGTGAGGTCCCAATCGAGGTAACGCTTGCCGGCGAAGACGGGGCACGCGTCGCCGCAGCCCATGGTGATCACGACGTCAGCGGCATGGACGGCATCGGTGGTGAGCAGCTTGGGCACCTGCTTGGTCAGGTCGACGCCGATCTCGGCCATCACGGCGACGACGGCCGGGTTGACCGCGTTGGCCGGAGTCGACCCAGCCGAGCGCACGTGCACGCGGCCCTGGGCGTGATGCTCGAGCAGCGCGGCGGCCATCTGGGAGCGGCCGGCGTTGTGGACGCACACGAACAGAACCGTCGGAGTGCTGGACATCAGGTCATCTCGCTCGGGTAGTAGCGACGCCGGATCCAGAGAGCGACGTAGACGAGGCCGACAAGGACGGGCACCTCGATGAGTGGTCCGACGACGCCGGCGAGGGCCTGACCGCTGGTGACCCCGAAGACCCCGATGGCCACGGCGATTGCGAGTTCGAAGTTGTTGCCCGCGGCGGTGAACGCCAGCGTCGCGGTCTTGGCGTAGCCCAGACGCAGACGGGCGCCGAGGACGAAGCTGCCGGCGAACATGATGGCGAAGTACACCAGCAGTGGCACCGCGATGCGCACGACGTCCAGCGGCTTGGACGTGATGGTGTGGCCCTGCAAGGCGAACAGCACGACGATGGTGAACAGCAGCCCGTACAGGGCGAGCGGCCCGATCCTGGGCAGGAACCGGTTCTCGTACCAGTCGGTGCCCTTGGTCTTCTCTCCGATGGTGCGGGTGAGGAACCCGGCGACGAGCGGGATACCGAGGAACACCAGCACCGACACGACGATCGTGGCGATCGAGAAGTGGGCCGAGGTCTGTGACAGCCCGAGCCAGCCCGGCAGCACCTGCAGGTAGAACCAGCCGAGCAGCCCGAACGCGACGATCTGAAAGACCGAGTTGATCGCCACCAGGACCGCGGCGGCCTCTCGGTCACCGCAGGACAGGTCGTTCCAGATCAACACCATCGCGATGCAGCGCGCCAGTCCGACGATGATCAACCCGGTCCGGTAGGTCGGCAGGTCGGGCAGCAGCAGCCACGCGAGCGCGAACATCAGTGCCGGGCCCAGCACCCAGTTCAGCAGCAGCGACGTCACGAGCAGGCGGCGGTCACCGGTGACCCGGCCGAGCTGGCGGTAGCGGACCTTGGCCAGCACCGGATACATCATCAGCAACAGACCGACGGCGATGGGCAGGCTGACCGAGCCGATCTTGACCGTGTCGAGATCGTGCGCGAGCGACGGGATCGCCCGGCCGAGGCTTAGGCCGAGGCCCATGGCCACGATGATCCAGACGGGCAGGAAACGGTCGAGGGTGGAGAGTCGAGCCAGGACCGGTTCCTCGCTGGCGGCAGTCGGCCGCTCGAAGACGACGTCGCTCACTGGCAGGCGCACGTTCCGGCGGCGTGCTCGGCGGCGGTGCCGCAGCAGGCGGCTTTCGCGTTCGGGTCGCAGCAGTCGCTCGACGTGTCCGGCCCGCAGCAGGTCAGGGGCTTGGTGGCCCGCACGATGGCTGAGTGCATTCCGGGTGCGGCCTGATGGGTGAAGGCGACCTTGGCGTCGGTGAAGCCGGCGGCGGTCAGGCCGTCGAGGTACTCGGACTTGGACAGGGCGCCGGCGATACAGCCGACGTAGGAGCCGTGCTCGGCACGCTGCGCGGGGGTGAGGTGGTCCTCGGCGACGACGTCGGAGATACCGATGCGCCCGCCCGGGCTGAGGACGCGGAACATCTCGGCCAGGACGGCCGGCTTGTCCGTGGACAGGTTGATCACGCAGTTGGAGATCACCACGTCGACGGACGCGTCGGGCAGCGGGATGTCCTCGATGGTGCCCTTGAGGAACTCGACGTTGTCGACGCCGGCCTTGGCCTTGTTGGCGGTGGCCAGTTCGAGCATCTCTTCGGTCATGTCGAGGCCGTAGGCGAACCCGGTGGGTCCGATGCGGCGGGCCGAGAGCAGCACGTCGATGCCGCCGCCGGAGCCCAGGTCGAGGACCCGTTCGCCGGCTTGGAGGTCGGCGACCGCCATCGGGTTGCCGCAGCCCAGGCTGGCCGCGATCGCCTCAGCCGGCAGCTCGCCGTGTTCGTCGGCGCTGTAGAGGCTGGCGCCGAACGCGGGGTCGACCTCGGTGCCGCCGCTGCAGCACGAGGCGTTGGCCTCGGCGACGGTGGTCGGGGCGCAGCACTGGTCGGCGTCCACGATCGTCAGCGCGCTGTCGGCGCCGGCGGTCACGGCGGCGGCTGCTGCGGCGTAACGCTGACGGACCTGTTCGCGCACGTCTGAGTCGATCACGGTTATCTCCAATCGAGGAATGTCTATGCATCGAGCATCACCGATGCATCGAAGTCTGTCAATCTGTGTGAGAGACTCGAGTCATGGCCACGCGAACTGTCCCCGTGATCACCTCCGACGCCGACGCCTGCTGCTCACCGCTCACCGGGGGAGTGCTCGACATCGATGCGGCCGAGCGACTGGCTCATGTCTTCAAAGCCCTCGGTGACCCGACCCGGGTGCGACTGCTGTCGCTGATCTCCGCGACCGACGGCGGGGAGGCCTGCATCTGCGACCTCACCGCCCCGATCGGGCTGTCGCAGCCGACCGTCTCGCACCACATGAAGCTGCTCGTCGACGCCGGCCTCGTGACCCGTGAGCAGCGCGGCAGGTGGGCCTACTACGCGATCGTGCCCGCAGCGCTGACGTCGCTGAGTACGGCTCTGCTGCCCGCAGCGGGATTGCTCACCGCCTAGACCCGACTCGGGCCACAACGATGCGGCTCTGCATGCGAAACCTCGGCGATGCGGCGTGAGCCAATGATCGTTCCGGGTCTTCGGTTCTGACCGTACGCGACCACATCACCGGCTCCAGCGCTGTGCCGGGGCAATGCTCAAAGTGTTGTACCGCTCGGGGTTTGCCGAGAACTACACCGGCCTGCCGCGCTCGCCCCCACCCGAGGACCGCAGTGCCGTTGCTACGTCCCGCCCCGAGGCCCGCCCGCGCTGACCCGCCGGGATCGTGGTCGCTCGTCTTCCAGCAGCAACGGCAGGGCGCGGGGAGCCACCACGGTGGAGAGCACGACCACGCTCGTGGACCGCCTGATGGCATCGGAGCGGTTGAGTTCCAGCAGCGTGCGCTGCAGCCGGTCGTTCGACGCCGCCGCGACCCGGCACACGACGTCGGAGGTGCCAGTCGTTGCGTACGCGTCGAGGACGCCGGGGATGCCGCGCAGCAGCGCTTCCACGTCCTCGAGCCGTCCTTGCGCGATCTCCAGGGTGACGAAGGCCAACACCGGATAACCGGCCGCGACCAGGTCGATGTCGGGTCCGTAACCGGTGATGACACCGGCCTTGTGCATGCGTTCGAGCCGGGCGCTGATCGTCCCGCGCGCGACACCGGCCAGGCGCGACAGCTCCAGCACGCCGACCCTCGGGTTGTCGCGCAGCAACTGCAACAACGCGGTGTCCAGCTCGTCCAACACGACTGCTCCCTCCGGTGCTCACGGCTGATACTGAGCATATTGCACAGCGGAAGTGGCATGCCAACTAACCTTTCGACGCTGTTTGCTGCATCCTGCTGCGCGTATTGCAGTGCCGCAGCGGGATTGGGACAGTGACTCCACCTGCGTTCCCACTACGGAAGAAGCCGCCGATGACCCTCGAACAGACGTTGACGGACCAGGAGCGGCTCGCCGACCTGAGCATCGATCAGCTGCAGCAGTTGGTTGGCCTCGTGGAGCACGACCCGGAATCCGATCCCTTCCGGATCAGCGGTTGGGACGCGCTGGTGTGGGTCGTCGGCAACGCGACGCAAACGGCCCTGCACTACCAGTTGGCCTACGGCATGACGTTGGTCGCCTACGCCGGCCCGGAGACCGGGGTGCGCGACCGCCAGTCCTACGTGCTGAGCAGCGGCGCGGCGCGCTTCGTCGTGCAGGGTGCTGTCGCGCCCGACAGCCCGCTCGTGGACGTACACGGCCGCCACGGCGACGGCATCGCCGACATCGCGCTCGAGGTCCCCGACGTGGACCGGTGCATCGCCCACGCCCGGTCGGCAGGGGCCACCGTGCTGGTCGAGCCGCGCGACGTGTCCGATGAGAACGGCACGGTGCGGCAGGCCGCCATCGCGGCGTACGGCGATCTGCGGCACACCCTCGTCGATCGCAGCCGGTACACCGGTCCGTACCTGCCGGGCTACGTGGCCCGCACCTCGAAGGTGAGCAGGCGCGACGGGGCGCCGAAGCGGCTCTTCCAGGCGATCGACCACGTGGTGGGCAACGTCGAACTCGGGCGGATGGACGAGTGGGTGACGTTCTACAACCGGGTGATGGGCTTTACCAACATGGCCGAATTCATCGGCGACGACATCGCCACCGACTACTCGGCGCTGATGTCGAAGGTCGTCGCCAGCGGCAACCACCGGGTGAAGTTCCCGCTCAACGAGCCGTCGCCGGGCAAGCGGAAGTCCCAGATCGACGAGTACCTGGAGTTCTACGGCGGCCCCGGCCCGCAGCACGTCGCTCTGGCCACGAATAACATCCTGCGCACGGTCGACGAGCTGCTCGACCGCGGCGTGGAGTTCCTAGCAACGCCTGCGGCCTACTACGAGGATCCGCAGCTGCGGGCCAGGATCGGCGAGGTACGCGTGCCGATCGAGGAGCTGCAACGTCGCAACATCCTGGTGGACCGCGACGAGGACGGGTACCTGCTGCAGATCTTCACCCGGCCGATCGGCGACCGTCCCACGGTGTTCTTCGAGTTCATCGAGCGGCACGGATCGCTGGGCTTCGGCAAGGGCAACTTCAAGGCCCTGTTCGAGGCCATCGAGCGGGAGCAGGAACGTCGCGGCAACGTCTGACGCCGCGCGAACGAAGGACAGCCGATGACCTACTACCAGGCACGCGGATCCATCCCGCCCAA
>CAZZZE010000048.1:8370-12963 GCA_964658365.1 uncultured Jatrophihabitantaceae bacterium | reverse complement strand
TGCTCGGAGCCGGCACGGCCACCGGCCTCTACGGCGAGCAGCCCGCCAAGCGCGTCGCCGAGCGGGTGACGGTGCTGACCGACGACGGCACGGCCGGGCGCGCCGGCGCGGTGACCGACGGCGTGCCCGACGCGATCGTGCGCGTCGGCGCCGAGGTCGTCTACGCCTGCGGGCCGACAGCGCTGCTGCGCCGCGTCGGCGAGCTGGCCCAGGAGCACGCCATCCGCGCGCAGGTGGCCCTCGAGGCGCCGATGGCCTGCGGCACGGGGCTCTGCCTGTCCTGCCTGGTCCCGGTGCGCGGACACGGCCCGGGCCCGAGGACGGTCGTCCGCGCCTGCGTCGAGGGCGCGGTGTTCGAGGCCGGGCGGGTGCGCTGGGCCGACCTCACGAGGCTCGCATGAGCGTCGACCTCACCGCCCGGCTGGGACCGCTGCGACTGCCCAACCCGGTGCTGGCCGCGTCCGGTACGGCCGGCTCCGGCCGCGAGCTGGCGCAGTTTATCGACCCCGCGGACCTCGGCGCGCTCGTCACCCCGTCGGTCATGGCCGCGCCGTGGGCGGGTCAGCCGGCGCCGCGCAGCGCCGGAACGCCCAGTGGCCTGCTCAGCGCGCAGGGGCTGGTCGGACCGGGTATCGACGCCCTGATCGCCACCGACCTCGCCTGGCTGGCCGGCCGCGGCGTTCGGGTCGTCGTGTCCATCGCCGGCGCGCACAGCGACGAGTTCACCGAGCTCGCGCGCAAGCTGGCCGGGCATCCCGCGGTGGCCGCGATCGAGGCCAACATCTCCTGCCCCAACCACGGCAGCCGCGGGCAGATGTTCGCCGCCGACGCCATCGCGTCGTCGCGGGTCATCGGCGCCGTCCGCCGGGCCGCCGACCCGGCCCAGCCGGTGTTCGTGAAGCTGAGTGCCGACGTCGCCGACCTGGGCCACCTGGCCCGGGTGTGCGCGGACTCCGGCGCCGACGGCTTCTCGCTGATCAACACCGTGGCCGGCATGGTCATCGACACCGACACGCTCGCGCCGGTACTCGCCGACGGGATCGGCGGCCTGTCCGGACCGGCCGTGCGGCCGATCGCGGTCCGCTGCGTGTGGCAGGTGCGCCGCGCTGTCCCGCACCTGCCGATCATCGGCTCGGGCGGCATCACCAGTGGCCTGGACGCCCTGCAGTTCGTGCTCGCCGGCGCCGACGCGGTGGCCCTCGGCACCGCCACCTTCGGTGACCCCCGCGCGCCGCTGCGGGTGCTCGACGAGCTGGCCGGAGCCCTGGGTGCACGCGGCTTCACCAGCCTCGGCCAGGCCGTCGGCTTCGCCCACCTCGACCCGTCCCAACGCGCCGCCCGGCGCCCGTCCGTGCAGGAGCCGGTATGACGTTCGCACAGCGACTCGAGGCCACTCTCGATGCGCGCGGCTCGCTGTGTGTCGGCATCGACCCGCACCCCGCGCTGCTCGAGCAGTGGGGCCTGCCCGTCGACGGCCAGGGGCTCGCGACCTTCTCGGCCATCTGCGTCGCAGCCTTCGCCGACCTCGCACCGGTGATCAAGCCGCAGTCGGCGTTCTTCGAGCGACACGGCGCCGAGGGCATCGCCGTGCTCGAGGGCACGATCGCGGCCTCCCGCGAGGCCGGCGCCCTGGTCGTGCTGGACGTCAAGCGCGGCGACATCGGCTCGACGATGGCCGCCTACGCCGACGCCTACCTCGACCCGGCCTCGGAACTGGCCGCCGACGCGGTCACGCTCAATCCCTACCTGGGCGTCGGCGCGCTGGAGCCTGCGTTCGAACTGTGCACCCGGCACGACGCGGGAGCGTTCGTGCTCGCGCTGACGTCGAACGCCGAGGCCCGGGCCTTCCAGACCGCCCGCGTCGAGGACGGCCGCACGGTCGGGCAGGTGGTGCTCGACGAGCTGGCCGCGCGCAACGCCGGCGCCACCCCGTTGGGTTCGCTCGGCGCGGTGGTCGGCGCCACCATCGGTGACACCGAGGCTGATTTCGCGGCGCTCAACGGCCCGATCCTGGCGCCGGGCGTCGGGGCACAGGGCGGTACCGCCGACGACGTGCGCCGGCTGTTCGGCGACGCGCTGCCGCACGTCGTCCCCAGCGTCTCGCGCGAGGTGTTGCGCCAGGGGCCGGACATCGAGGCGCTGCGCACCGCGGTCGAACGGCAGCTCGCGCAGTTCGCCTTCCTGCGCGCCTGACTCAGGTCGCCACCTGAAGGCGTGCACCCGGAAAGCCTGGCGAAACGCCAGCAGCGTGCGCCGGCGCCGCGCCGTCTCGCGTACAGTCCCAGCGGGCTGTGGCCCGACGGCATTCGCCAGCACCATCGTTCCCCACAGGGAAGGCTCCAACAGTGACGAACTCCCTCGCGCTCGACGCGGTCAGCAAGGCTGCACGCGACATCCTCGACCAGGGCTACGCGGTCGTGAAGCTCGGCGACCTCGACGCCGGCAACCTGCGGACCGCGATCTCGACCGCGGTGCAATTCTTCCAGCGGCCGCTCGAGGACAAGCTGGCGCACGGCAGCGCCGACCACAACTACGGCTACCGACCCTTCGGCATCGAGTACTCGCGGGTGCCCGAGCGCCCGGACATGAACGAGTGCTTCACGCTGTGGTCGTCCCGCCTCGACCTCATCCCGCACGCCGAGGACATCGACGATCTCACCGGCGCCTTCCTCGACTGGCGTGACTCGCTCGCGCCGCTCGTGCAGAGCGTCCTGAACGAGGTCGCGCAGCACTTCGGTGCCGACAAGGCGCCCACCTTCGAGAAGGCCGCCTACCTGCAGATCAACTACTGCCTGCCTGCTCCGGCCGAGCGGGACCTGCTGCAGGACCGGCACGAGGACGGGCACATGGTCACGGTCCTGCACGCCACCGCTCCGGGTCTGGAGATCTACACCGACGACGACACCGCGCAGCCCGTGCTGCCCGGCCCCGACGAGGTGCTGATCATGCCCGGCTCGGTGCTGACCGCGCTGTCCGGCGGCCAGATCCCGCCGCTGTACCACCAGGTGCGCAACCATGGCCTCGACGACCGGCAGTCGATCATGTACTTCGTCAACCCCGAGATCGACGAGCCGCTCTACGGCTGGATCGACAACGCCGAGGGCGAGCGCACCGACATCCGCGAGCACGTGCGCAACGCGCCGTCGATGTTCGGGCTGCCGCCCGTCGAGGCGCTCTGACCGCGCGCCGACCTCGCTGCGTCACGAGGTGATGGTGGCCAGCTCGGTGAGGTCGTCGGCCGAGGGCTGCCAGGTGCCGGCCGCCACGTTGCGGGCGACCTGCGTCCGCGAGGTGGCGCCGGCGATCACGCTGGCCACCGTGGGCTGGGCGGCCAGGCCACCCATGGCGACGTCGATCAGCTCGACGCCGCGGGCCTTGGCGAAGCTCTCGAGCGCCTCGAGGACATCGAAGGTGGCGTCGGTGAGTGCCTCCTCGCGTCCCCAGGCCTGGATCCGGCTGCCCTCGGGCGCCCCCTCGCCACGTCGGTACTTGCCGGTGAGCAGCCCGCTGGCCAGCGGGAAGTACGGCAGCAGCCCGATGCCGTAGTGCTCGAGGGCGGGCACGACGTCGGCCTCGACGCCGCGTTCGAGCCAGCTGTACTCGTTCTGCGCGCTGACGAAGCGCTCGGTGCCGCGGGTGCGGGCCTGCCACTCGGCCTCGGCGATCTGGAAGCCGGTGAAGTTCGAGCTGCCCAGGTAGCGGACCTTGCCGGCGTGCACGAGGTCGTCGAGCGCCGAGAGCGTCTCCTCGATCGGCGTCGCCGGGTCGGGCCGGTGCATCTGGTAGAGGTCGATCCAGTCCGTGCGCAGCCGGCGCAGTGACGCCTCGACGGCCTTGATCACGTAGCGCCGGGAGCCTCGGGCGCCCCAGTCGACGCCGTTGCCGTTGCCGAGCCGGGCGGCGTCACCGGCGAACTTGGTGGCCAGCACGACGTCGTCCCGCCGGCCCTGCAGCAGCTCACCGAGCCGTTCCTCCGACGCGCCGTAGGAATCAGCGGTGTCGAAGAGCGTGATGCCCTCGTCCAGCGCGGCATCGACGACCTCGCGGCTGCCAGCGAGGTCGAGCTTCATGCCGAGGTTGTTGGTGCCGAGTCCGACGGTGGACACGACCAGGCCACTGGTGCCGAGGCGGCGAAAGTTCATGCCGTCGACAGTACGACCGGGACCGGCCGGTAGTTTCGCGGGCATGCCTGCCCGCCTGACCGTGCTGTCGGGGCCGTCCGGGGTCGGCAAGGGCACGGTGGTGGCGGCGCTGCGCCGGCTGGTTCCCCGGATCTGGGTGTCGGTGTCGGCCACGACGCGCGCTCCGCGGCCGGGCGAGCGGGACGGACGCGAGTACCGCTTCGTCGGCCACGACGAGTTCGCGCAGATGATCGCCGACGACGCATTGCTCGAATGGGCCGAGTTCGCGGGCAACCGCTACGGCACGCCGCGAGCCCCGGTGCAGAAGCATCTGGCCAGCGACGACCCGACGCTGCTCGAGATCGAGCTCGAGGGCGCCCGCCTGGTGCGCGCGTCGATGCCGGAGGCGCGTTTCGTCTTCCTCGCCCCACCCTCGATCGAGGAGCTCGTGCACCGCCTGCACGGGCGCGGG
>CAZZZE010000048.1:0-8360 GCA_964658365.1 uncultured Jatrophihabitantaceae bacterium | reverse complement strand
GGGACGGAATCGGCGGAGGCGCTCGCGGCGCGGCTGGCCAGGGCCGAGATCGAGATGGCCGCGGCGAGCGAGTTCGATCACGTGGTGGTGAACCGCGACGTCGAGCAGGCGGCGCTCGAGGTGGCCGCGCTGGTCACCTCCGAGGACTGACGAAGATGATCAGTCGGCGGTAGCTCTCAACATCGACGCGGGAGCGCCGATGGATTCGACATGGAACGGTTTTCCGACCCCGCCGCACTCGTCGTGGCGGGCCGGCGCGGCCGTCCCGCTCTCGCTCTGACCGTCGTCAGCGCCCTGGTGATCGCGTTCGCGACGCTGCTGCGCCTGCGCGCCGGTGGCCCGTTCGTCGCACGCGCGATCGACGACATCGGGCAGCTGCTGTCCGCTGCGGCGGGGTGCCTGGGCTGCGTGTGGCAGGCCCGCCGGCTGTCCGGAGCCCAACGCCTGTCCTGGGCGCTCATCGGCGGCGGCCTCGGTGCCTGGGCGATCGGGGAGGGCTTCTGGAGCTACTACGAGCTCGTCGCCGGCCGCGCGACCCCGTTCCCGTCCGTGGCGGACCTCGGGTACCTGCTGTTCCCCGTCCTGGCTCTGGCCGGGCTGCTCGTCCGCCCGTCCTCGGCCTACGTCGGCACCGGCCGCTTCCGGGTCCTGCTCGACGGGACCATGGTGGCCTCGGCGCTGTTCATCATCAGCTGGCGGACCGCCCTGGGCAGCGTCTACCACGGCGGCGCGGACAACCTGTTCGCCCTGATCGTCGGCCTCGCCTACCCGGTGAGCGACCTCGTGCTGCTCACCGCCACCGCCCTGATCATCGTGCACTCGCAGGTACGCCGCGGCGACGTGTTCTTCTTCAGCGGGCTGGTCGCCATGGCCCTGGCCGACAGTTACTTCTCCTACAGCTCGGCGGTCGGCACCGGCGACGACACCGGCTCGTTCGCCGACATCGGCTGGTTCGCGGCCTTCCTGCTCATGGGCGCGGGCGGGCTGTACTACCAGCAGGTCCGCGCCGAGCAGCGCGAGCGGACCGAGTCGATCGTCCTGGTGTGTCTGCCGTACGCCTTCGTCGTCGTCGGGATCGCAGTGGCCGGGTCCGGGCTGGCTCGTTCGGGGGTCAACGACGTCACCCTGATCGTGTCCGTCGTCGCGATCTCGGCGCTGGTGGCCCGTCAGCTGCTCGCGGTGCTCGACAACCGCCGGCTGACCGAAGCGCTGCTGGCCCGCCAGCACGAGCTGCACTTTCGCGCCTTCCACGACCCGCTCACCGGGCTGGCCAACCGCGCGCTGTTCTACGACCGGGTCGCCCACGCCCTGGAACTGCACCGGCGCGACATGCGGCCGGTGTCGCTCGTCTTCTGCGATCTCGACGACTTCAAGTCCGTCAACGACTCGCTGGGTCACGACGCCGGCGATACCGTCCTGACCACCGTGGCCGAGCGGCTCAACGCGATCGTCCGCGCCGGCGATACGCTCGCCCGCCTCGGCGGTGACGAGTTCGCGATCCTGTTCGAGGACGACGGCGATGTCGCCGTGATGGCGGACCGGATGCTGCAGGCTCTCGCCCGGCCGGTCATGATCCAGAACCGGATGGTGCCGCTGCGGGCGAGCATCGGCCGCAGCACGGTCGCCGCCACCGACGGCACCATCGACGTGCCGCAGCTGCTCAAGCAGGCCGACATCGCGATGTACACGGCCAAGCGCACCGGCAAGGGCACATCCGTCGACTACACCGCCACTCTCGGCGCCGTCGAGTCGAACGTGCTCGACAAGCGCATCGCCTTCGCCGGCGATCTCCGCGCGGGCCGGGTCGGCACGGCCCTGCAGCCCATCCTGTCCATGGAGTGCGCGCCCTATGCCGTCGAGGCGCTGGCGCGGTGGTCCTTCGACGGGGCGGCCGTTCCGCCCGACGAGTTCGTCGCCATGGCCGAGCGCGAGGGACTCCTCGCCGATCTGGACCTGAACACCGCGCGTAATGCGCTCGCCCAGATGTTGCAGTACGAGCACCTGGTCTCGACCCCGGTCCTGACGACCATCAACCTCGGACTCGGACGCTTCGTCGAAGCCAACATCGCCGAACGTCTGGCCGAACTCCTGCACGATCTCGAGGTCGCGCCGGCCCGGCTCGTCGTAGAGGTCACCGAACGCGATGTCCTCGATGTCGCCGGGATGCAGAACGCGCTTGCCGCACTGCGAGACCTCGGTGTCAGGATCGCGATCGACGATTTCGGCGTCGGCCAGTCCACCTTGAGCCGGCTCGGTCTGATCCGGCCCGACATCGTCAAACTCGATCGCAGCTTCGTCGAACCGCTCGATGATCCGACGATGCCGACCACCCTGGTCCGCGGCATCATCGGGCTGGCGCACGAGCTCGGGGCGGTCGTCGTCGGCGAAGGCATCGAGACCGAGCGCCAGTTCGAGGTGCTGCGCTCGCTCGGCTGCGACGCGGCACAGGGCTTCCTGCTGGGCCGTCCCGTCACGATCGGGAAACCGCCGCGCAGTGAGGTCGGTCCTGAGCGACCCCTGGTGTCGCCTACAGCGCGCGGATGATGTCCTCGACCCGGGCCTTCGCGTCGCCGAAGAGCATCTGGGTGTTGTCGCGGAAGAACAGCGGGTTCTGCACCCCGGCGTAACCCGCGGCCATCGAGCGTTTGAAGACGACCACGTTGGCGGCCTCCCACACGTGCAGGACGGGCATGCCGGCAATGGGGGAGCTCGGATCATCGGCCGCGGCCGGGTTGACGGTGTCGTTGGCGCCGATGACGAGCACGACGGACGTGTCGGCGAAGTCGTCGTTGATCTCGTCCATCTCCAGGACGATGTCGTAGGGCACCTTCGCCTCGGCCAGCAGGACGTTCATGTGGCCGGGCAGCCGGCCGGCGACGGGGTGGATGCCGAAGCGGACGTCGACGCCGCGCTCGCGCAGTTTCCTGGTGAGGTCGGCGACCGGGTACTGCGCCTGGGCCACGGCCATGCCGTAGCCCGGCGTGATAATCACCGATGTCGCGTCCTTCAGCAGCTCGGCGGTGTCCTCGGCGGTGATCTCGCGGTGCTCGCCGTAGTCCTCGTCTGAACCGGCCGCCGGTTTCTCCGCACCGAAGCCGCCCGCGATCACCGAGATGAACGAGCGGTTCATCGCCTGGCACATGATGTAGCTCAGGTAGGCACCCGACGAGCCGACGAGCGCGCCGGTGACGATCAGCAGGTTGTTGTTCAGCAGGAAGCCCGACGCGGCCGCGGCCCAGCCGGAATAGCTGTTGAGCATCGACACGACGACGGGCATGTCGCCGCCGCCGATCGAGGCCACCAGGTGCCAGCCGAGGGCCAGCGCCACGACCGTGACCGCGATGAGCAGCGGCAGGTCGGGCGAGCGCACGAAGAACACCGTCAGCACGACGAACGCGACCAGCGCACCGATGTTGAGGTAGTTCTTACCGGGCAGCATCAGCGGCGAGGACTTGATCCGCGCCGACAGCTTGAGGTTGGCGACGATCGAGCCGGTGAAGGTGACCGCGCCGATGAAGATGCCGATGAACACCTCGGCGTGGTGGATGCGCAGCAGGGAGCCGGCGAACTCGTGTTGCCCCGACCTGTGCTCGACGGAGTAGTAGCCGCTCCAGCCGACGAGCACCGCGGCCAGGCCGACGAAGCTGTGCAGCAGCGCGATGAGTTCGGGCATGCCCGTCATCTCGACGATGCGTGCGCGCCACAAGCCGATCGCGGCACCGATGACGACGGCGACGACGAGCAGGACGATCGCGATCGTGGCGGCGTGCTCGGTGGCTACCCCGATGGTGGCCGCGAGCGCGATGACCATGCCCGAGATGCCGTAGACGATGCCGGACCTGGCGGTCTCGTGCTTCGACAGCCCGGCAAGGCTCAGGATGAACAGCAGCGCCGCGACGATGTAGGCGGCCTCGGCGATCGAGTGGGCGTTCACAGTGGGATCAGCCCTTCGAGAACATGCTCAGCATGCGGCGGGTGACGGCGAAGCCGCCGAAGACGTTGATCGAGGCGAGCAGGATGGCCACGAAGGCCATCACCCGCACGACGGAGTCGTCGCTCTCGCCGATCTGCAGCATCGCCCCGACGACGATGATCCCGGAGATCGCGTTCGTCACCGACATCAGCGGCGTGTGCAGCGCGTGGTGGACCTTGCCGATGACGTAGTAGCCGATGACCACCGCCAGCATGAGCACCGTGAAGTGCTCGGGGATCGGCTGCGGCGCGAACTCGTTGATCAGGAACAGCACGAGCACCCCGATGCCCACCAGGGTGAAGCGCCGGGTGGTCCGCTGCGCGTCGGTCAGTTCCTTCTTCGGCGCCACCGGCTCGGCGGCCGGCGTGGCCGGGGCCTTGGCCGCGGCCGAGACCTGCACCGGGGGTGGCGGCCACAGCTTCTCGCCGTCGCGGACGACGGTCATGGTGCGCTGCACGACGTCGTCCCAGTCGAAGACGATCCGGCCGTCCTTGCCGGGCGTCAGCAGCTTCATCAAGTTCACCAGGTTGGTGCCGTAGAGCTGTGAGGCCTGCGCGGCCAGTCGCCCGGCGAGGTCGGTGTAGCCGATGATCGTGACCTTGTTGTCGGTGACGACGACCTCGCCCGGCCGCGAGCCGGCGACGTTGCCGCCCTGGGCCGCGGCCATGTCCACGATCACCGAGCCCGGCTTCATGGCGGCGACGTCGGCAGCCGTCAGCAGCTTCGGTGCCGGACGTCCGGGAATCAGCGCCGTGGTGACGATGATGTCGACGTCGGCGGCCTGCTCGCTGTAGATCTCGGCCGCGCGGCGGTCGTAGTCCTCGGACGTCGCCTTGGCGTACCCGTCGGTGCTGACCTGCTGCTCGACGTCGACGGACAGGAACTCGCCGCCCAGCGAGCGCACCTGGTCGGCGACCTCCGGCCGCGGGTCGGTGGCCCGCACGATCGCGCCCAGGCTCGACGCGGCGCCGATGGCGGCCAGCCCGGCCACGCCGGCGCCCGCGACGAGCACCTTGGCCGGCGGCACCTTCCCGGCCGCGGTGACCTGGCCGGTGAAGAACCGGCCGAAGACGTGCGCGGCCTCGATCACCGCGCGGTAGCCGGCGATGTTCGCCATCGAGCTCAGCACGTCGAGCGACTGCGCGCGCGAGATGCGCGGCACGGCGTCCATGGCCATCGCCGTGATCCTGCGGCCGGCGAGTTCGTCGACCAGGTCAGGCCTCAGCGCCGGGCTGAGCAGCGCGATCAGCGTGGTGCCGTCGCGCAGGCGGGCGATCTCCTCGCTCGTCGGCGCGTTGACCTTCAGCACGATGTCGCAGTGCCACGTGGTGACCGTGTCGTCGACTTGTGCGCCCGCCTCGGCGTAGGCGTCGTCGGCGAAGTCCGACCGGACGCCGGCGCCGGACTCGACGAGCACGTCGTAGCCCAGCGCGCGCAGGGCCTCGACCGTGCGCGGCGTGGCCGCTACCCGCGTCTCGCCGGGTCCCTCGGCCACCACGCCGATGCGCTGGGCGCCCGGGGCGCCGTCGTCGGGAGCAGTCATGCACGACCTCCTCGGTCACCTTCGGCTCGGTCATGATTCGCCACGGCGGCGACTGCCGGTACCGGGCACTGTTCAGGCCAGGCAACGTCCAGGCAATCTAGCCAACATGCGACCCGCGCCGCCTCCCGGCCCGCTGCGCCGCGGCGAATCGGTGGTTGTGGCCCCTCGTTGGTAGGCTGGGCCCGTGGCGGCTGGTCCGTCACGGCCCCGGCTTCGCAATCAGAGAACGTCGCAATCAGAGAGTTGACCCGTGTCGGAATCCGTCTCCACCGCAGAAGGCATCACCAACCCGCCCATCGACGAGTTGCTCGAGCGCGCGCAGTCGAAGTACGCGCTGGTGATCATCGCGGCCAAGCGGGCGCGCCAGATCAACGCCTACTACAGCCAGCTCGGCGAGGGCCTGCTCGAGTACGTCGGCCCCCTGGTCGAGACCGCCCCGCAGGAGAAGCCGCTGTCGATCTCGTTGCGTGAGATCAACGCCGACCTCATCGAGTTCAAGCCCTCCGAGGCCACGCCGACCGCCTAGGCTGCGTCGCCATGAGCCAGGTCGTGCTGGGCGTCGGCGGGGGGATCGCCGCCTACAAGGCGGCCGGCCTGCTGCGCAAGCTCACCGAGGCCGGGCACGACGTCACCGTCGTCCCCACTGCCTCGGCGCTCGAGTTCGTGGGCGCCCCGACCTGGGCCGCGCTGTCGCACCGACCCGCCGTCGCCGACGTGTGGACCGACGCCGACCGCGTGCCGCACGTCCGGCTGGGCCGGCAGGCCGAACTCGTCGTCGTCGCACCGGCCACCGCCGACCTCCTGGCCCGTGCCGCCCACGGGCTGGCCGACGACCTGCTCACCAACACCCTGCTCACCGCGCGCTGCCCGGTGCTGTTCGTCCCGGCCATGCACACCGAGATGTGGGACCACCCGGCCACGGTCGACAACGTCGCGACGCTGCGCCGCCGCGGCGCGGTGGTCATGGAGCCGGCCAGTGGCCGGCTGACCGGCACCGACACCGGCAAGGGCCGGCTGCCCGAACCCGTCCAGATCGCCCAGCTCGCCGAGCTGCTGCTGCACCGCGCCGACGCCCTGCCGCACGACCTCGCCGGGCGGCGGGTGGTGGTCAGTGCCGGGGGTACCCGTGAGCCGCTCGACCCGGTTCGCTTCCTGGGCAACAACTCTTCGGGCCGGCAGGGGTACGCGATCGCGGCGGTGGCCGCGGCCCGCGGCGCGCAGGTCACCGTGGTGTCGGCGAACGTCGAGCTGCCCGACCCGGCCGGCGTCGAGGTCGTGCGGGTCGGCAGCGCGGTCGAGCTGCGGGATGCGGTCGACAAGGCCGGGCAGGACGCCGACGTCGTGGTCATGGCGGCGGCCGTCGCCGACTTCCGCCCCGCGGCCCAGGCTGCGCACAAGATCAAGAAGTCCGGCGCGCCGCCGGAACCGCTGCGGCTTGAGGAGAACCCCGACGTGCTGGCCGGCCTCGTTGCCGGCCGTCGCTCGGGCACGGTGCTCGTCGGCTTCGCCGCGGAGACCGGCGACGACCAGCACTCCGTCCTCGACCTGGGCCGCGCCAAGCTGGCCCGCAAGGGCTGCGACCTGCTCGTCGTCAACCAGGTCGGCCCCGGCAAGGCGTTCGGCCAGGCCGACAACGCCGCCGTGATCCTCGAGCGCGACGGGGGCGACACCGTCGTCGAGCGCGGTCCCAAGGCGGCGCTCGCCGCCGCGCTGTGTGACGCGATCGTCGCGCGCCTGGGCGCCTGAGCGTCGGCTTTCCTGCCCGCTCGCTAGACTTCGCTCGACCATCAACCGCAACTTTCGGAGATCTGTGTGAGCCGCCGCCTCTTCACGTCCGAGTCCGTCACCGAGGGCCACCCGGACAAGATCGCTGACCAGATCAGCGACTCCATCCTCGACGCGCTGCTCACCGACGACCCACAGAGCCGCGTCGCCGTCGAGACCTTGATCATGACTGGTCAGGTGCACGTGGCCGGTGAGGTCACGACGTCCGCGTGGGCCGACATCCCCAAGCTGGTCCGCGACCGGATCATCGAGATCGGCTACGACAGCTCGCGCAAGGGCTTCGACGGCGAGTCCTGCGGCGTCAGCATCTCGATCGGCGCGCAGTCGGCGGACATCGCGCAGGGCGTCGACACCGCCTACGAGAAGCGCGTCGAGTCCTCCGAGGACGAGATCGCCTCGCAGGGCGCGGGCGACCAGGGCCTGATGTTCGGCTACGCCAGCGACGAGACCCCCGAGCTGATGCCGCTGCCGATCTGGCTGGCGCACCGGCTGGCCGAGAAGCTCACCGAGGTCCGCAAGAACGGCACCGTGCCCTACCTGCGTCCCGACGGCAAGACCCAGGTCACCATCGAGTACGTCGACGACAAGGCCGTGCGCCTGGACACCGTCGTGGTGTCCAGCCAGCACGCCGAGGACATCGACCTCGACACGCTGCTCAAGCCCGACATCGAGGAGCACGTCGTGCGCCCGGTGCTCGAGGGCCTGGCCATCGACACGTCCGACTACCGGCTGCTGGTCAACCCCACCGGCCGCTTCGTCATCGGCGGCCCGATGGGCGACGCCGGCCTGACCGGCCGCAAGATCATCGTCGACACCTACGGCGGCATGGCCCGCCACGGCGGCGGCGCCTTCTCGGGCAAGGACCCGTCGAAGGTCGACCGCTCAGCGGCATACGCGATGCGCTGGGTGGCCAAGAACGTCGTCGCCGCTGGCCTGGCCAAGCGCTGCGAGGTGCAGGTCGCCTACGCGATCGGCAAGGCCGAGCCCGTGGGCCTGTTCGTCGAGACGTTCGGCACCGAGACCGTCGACACCGACAAGATCGCCGACGCGATCGCCCAG
>CAZZZE010000047.1:5947-13163 GCA_964658365.1 uncultured Jatrophihabitantaceae bacterium | reverse complement strand
TTCGCCGTGGTCACGCTGCGGCCTCGGCGAGGTCAGGTGACACACGTGTGTCACCTGAGTTGTACCGCCGGTGTTGCAGTTGTTCGAAGGTCGGCTGCCTCAACGTCTTTCGGAGCCGGCGGGACATCACTGCCCATGCTTCGGCCATGTCGGCCTCGGCCTGGGCGTAACCGAACTGACGGCTAACCTCGCCGATATAGGCGAGCTCCTCGATCGTCATCGTGATCGTGGTGCCGTTCCTGGTCATCGAATGCCCCCAGCGGCGAAGGCTCGGAGCTGCTCACGCTCGGCCTGCTCGAAGTCCAGGGTGGAGTTCCAGGCGTCGCCGTCTTCGACCAGGTCGTAGAGCGCGGTCTCGACGATGTCGCGCAGCACCGGCGGGGCGAAGGCCTCGACCTCCACAGCATCTTGTTCTGCAAGCCCAACAAGTTGGCATTCCTCGACGAAACGGCGGTAACTGCTGTCCGCGGTGTTGACCGAGTGCGTCTGCAGCTGGTGCTCGGCGATCTGCTCCGGGGCCACGGCGAGCCGGTGGAACTCGATCGGCACCTGGTCGTCGGTGTACCTGCCGAGCCGCTCCTCGAGTGAGCGTGGGATGGCCAGCCCGCTCGGGTCCCAATCGCCCAAGTACAGCACAGTCACGGGCTTGCGCACGGCCAGGTAGGTCATGGCGGCCGAGTGCGCGAACTCCTTGCCAGCCTGTCCCTTGCAGGAGTACAGCCCGACGCCCATGGTCATGGTGACGTCCTGGACGAGCGAGGCGGTGGAGTCAGACTCGGCCCACACCTCGACCCGGCGGCGCTGCGTTGCCCAAAGGTTGCGGCGATAGTGCTCGTGCATGCGGTTCAGGGCGTCGTCTAGAGAGTCGTACATCGTCGCGATCCGCACGTAGCGGGTCGAGTCGGTGAGCCAGCCCCATGGAAGCATGCCGGTCTCGCGCATGACCCCGAGGTTGCGGGCGACGTCGTTGTAGGCGGTGCGATCCTTGCCGCGGTCCTTCTCCCACAGCGTGCCGATCCCGACGTAGTAGACCTGCCGCACCGAGCAGGGTCGGTTGCGGGCCACGATGGCGTACAGCGCCTCGCGGAACGAGGCCATCTCGGTCTTCGTGCGGCGGGTCACTTGGTGTCTCCCGCGCCCCACACGGCGACCACAGACCCGGCCCTACTCGGCCGCGTCGACGGACGCCAGCCCTGGCGCCGAATCTGACCTCGCTTGTGCAGCGACATGAAGACGCCGCCACACGCAGGGCCGATGTCGGGCAGCCCGTACTTCTCCTGCAACGTGTCGGCCGAGACGTCGTTACCGGCGGTTACCTCGGTGACGACGGCCTGCTCCCAGAGGAACCGGAACAACCCGTTCGCCGAGTCGGCCGCGACGATCGCGCCATGGTCGGTGCTGGTCGTAGACTTCGGGTGGGTCGTGGTGACCTGCTGCATGTTGTTGTCGATGGCCTCGGGTCCCACCCCGGGGCCATCGCCCTGTTCGGAGTTCATCAGGCAGCACCAGCCCGCGCCTCGGCGAGCCACGCGTCGACGTCGGCACGCAGGTACAGCACTCTGCGGCCCACCTTGAACGACTTGGGGCCTTTGCCGATCTGCCGCCAGTAGCGCACGGTCTCGGCCTCCGTGCGGACGAGCTCCGCGACCTCTTCGGTGATCAGGTATTGCGACATGTCACCCATTCCTTTCCGGTGATTGAACGTGACCGGTAAAGAATGTTCGCGGTTACCGTTGACTGGCAAGCCAATCGATGTAAGAGTCATTCCGACTTAGGAATGGAGGTGTCATGCCGAGGGTAAACCCGCTTCGACCGACGGGCAACGAAACGAGCTTGGCGCGGCGCATCGCGGCCGAGCGCGAGCGACGCGGCTGGAGCTTCGAAGGCCTGGCCAAACGAATGGGAGACGCCGGCTTCTCGATTCAGGCGTCAGCGATCTTCAAGATCGAGAAAGGTAACCCACCGCGTCGCATCACCGTCGACGAGCTCGTGGGTTTCGCCAAAGTGTTCGACCTCAGTGTCGACGAGATGCTGACGGCCGAGGAGATTCGGCTAACGCGAGACGCCCAACGCGCCTTCGTGTCGTGGTACGAGACGCGGGCCGCGCTCGGAGAGGCGCAGCTCGCATTCAACGAGGCCAAGGCCCGGCTTGAAGATTTTCTCGTCAGCCACCCCGAAACGGCGGATGGGGTCGAGCAACTCGTGCGCATGTGGGGCGAGGCCGAGAAGTGGCCGAACATGGACGAGGCCACCGAGTACTTCATGCTGGGATTTCGTCGCGCCTCGGCGAAGGAACGCGCCTCACACGTCAAGCGCTGGACGCGCCACTGATGGCCAGCGTCGAGAAGCGCGAACGCGCCGGGAAGGTGCGCTGGTACGCCCGCTACCGGGACGACGCCGGGACGCAGCGGGTCAAGGTGTTCGACCGCAAGGTCGACGCCGAGAAGCACCTCACCACCGTCGGCGCCGCCCTGCTGACGAACTCCTACGTCGACCCAAGGGCGGGCGCCCTCACCGTCGAGCAGTTCTACGCCGTCTGGTCCGAGCATCAGATCTGGGCGCCGAACACCAGGAAGGCGATGGGCCTTGCGGCCAGATCGACGACGTTCTCCACTGTGAAGCTGCGGGACCTGCGTCCGTCTCACCTGGAGGCGTGGGTCAAGTCGATGCAGGTGCAGGGGTTGGCCCCGGGCACGATCCGCACCCGGTACAACAACGTGCACGCGCTGCTCAAGGCTGCTGTCCGGGACAGACTCATCAGCAGCGACCCGGGCGAGGGTGTCCGTCTCCCCCGTGGGCGATCGCGTGAGGCTGCGATGGTCATTCCCTCACCTGAGCAGGTCGGCGGCCTGCTCGAGGCCGTCGGGCCCACGAACCGGGCCTTCGTCGCACTGTGCGCGTTCGCCGGGCTGCGACTCGGCGAAGCGGCCGGCGTCCAGATCGGTGACGTCGATTTCCTACGCCGAACGCTGACGGTCCGCCGGCAGGTGCAACGAGCCCCGAAGGGCGGCGTGGACGTTCGGCCGCCGAAGTACGGCAGCGAGCGCACCGTGTACCTGGCGCCTAGCCTGGTCGAAATCCTCGCCCGCCACCTCGAGAGCGTCGCAGCGACCGACTCCCCCGGCTGGCTCTTCCGAGGACAGGGCAACAACCCGCCGCACCAGAACGACGTCGACTACTGGTGGCGCAAGACTCGAGGCCTCGGGCGTGGCGAGACGCCCCGGCTGCACGACCTACGCCATTTCTACGCCAGCGGGCTTATCGCCGAAGGCTGCGACGTCGTCACCGTCCAGCGGGCGCTCGGCCACAAGTCGGCGACTACGACGCTGAACACGTACAGCCACCTGTGGCCGTCGGCGGAGGACCGCACCCGGGCCGCCGCGGAGCGGATTCTGTCCGCAGCGGTCCCGGGTGTGTACCCCTCGTGTACCGAGGAGGTCAGCGATGCGACCTAGCTCAGCAGATACGGGGGGTGTGCGCGTTGCTCAGACGTTGACGCCGAAGTCCTGGGCGATGCCGACGAGGCCGGAGGAGTAGCCCTGCCCGACCGCGCGGAACTTCCACTCGTTGTTGTTGCGGTACAGCTCGCCGAACACCATGGCCGTCTCGGTGGAGGCGTCCTCGGTGAGGTCGTAGCGGGCGACCTCGGTGTTGCTGCCCTGGTCGACGATGCGGATGAACGCGTTGCGCACCTGACCGAAGCCCTGCTGGCGGGCCTGGCCCTCGTAGATGCTCACCGGGAAGACGATCTTGTCGACCTCGGCCGGGACGGCCTGCAGGTTGACCTTGATCGCCTCGTCGTCGCCCTCGCCCTCGCCGGTGAGGTTGTCGCCGGTGTGCTCGACCGAACCGTCCGGGCTGGTGAGGTTGTTGAAGAAGATGAAGTGCTTGTCCGACACCACCTTCCCGTCGGACTTGAGCAGGATGGCCGAGGCGTCGAGGTCGAAGTCGGTGCCGGTGGTGGTGCGGGCGTCCCACCCGAGACCGACGAGCACGTTGGTCATGCCCGGGGCTTCCTTGGTGAGGGAGACGTTGCCGCCCTTGGCGAGGCTGACTGACATGGCTGGAACCTTTCTTCGATGAGTGTTCTGTGTCTGGTCTACAGGTCGAACTCGGTGGGCGCGATACCCACCGCGTGGCAGGCCTCGCTGACCACCTTGCGCTCTGCGGCGTCGAACGAGCCGTCGGCGTGGCCGATGATCAACGCGATGGCTATCACCGCGCGGGCCTGGTCGGGCTTCTCGCGCAGCTTGCCGATCGCGGCGATGGCGTCGACCTTGCCGAAGTCGAAGTCCCGGTTGAGCTTGTCGCAGTAGCCGTCGAACTTCGCCCGCAGCTCATCGGGCGGGAAGACCGACAGCGTGTCGTTGCTGACGATCAGGCTGGCGGTGCGCTGCCGCTCGGTCGGGTCGATCGAGCCGTCGGCCGCCGCGACGAGCGCGCACATAGCCATGCTGGCGTCGGCGAACTCGCGGCTGCGGTACTGGTCCTTCTTGGTCTTGAGCTGCTCGCCGAGGTCCTGCGCGCGGTTCTTGAGCTGGTCGAAGAGTGCCATGGTGTTGTCCTTTCGGGTGTGTCTGGTGAACGCTCAGGCGGGTGCCGGCGTCTCGGCTCCGGGCTGTTGCACAGCAGGCTCATCGGCGGGCGGCCGGAGCAGGCTCAGCCCGATGGCTCCGGCCAGGACCGCGACGATGACGCCCAGGCTGGCCAGGGACGGGATCTCGGGGATCGACGTACTGATCACCTTGTGCGAGGCCTGCAGGACGAGCTTTACGCCGATGAAGGCCAGGATGACGGCCAGTCCCGTCGAGAGGTGGTGGAACTTCTCGAGCAGGCCCGCGAGCAGGAAGTACAGCGCCCGCAGACCGAGGATCGCGAAGGCGTTGGACGAGTAGACGATGAACGCGTTGTCGCTGACCGCGAGCACGGCCGGCACGCTGTCGACGGCGAACACGAGGTCGGCGGCCTCGATGGCCACCACGACCGCGAGCAACGGGGTGGCGACGCGCTTGCCGAGCTCGCGGACGAAGAACTTCGTGCTGACGTACTCCTCCCGCACCGGGATCACCTTGCGCAGCAGGCGGATCGCGACACTCTTGCCCGGGTCGTAGGAGTCGTCCTCGTCATTGAGCAGCTTGTACGCGCTGTAGAGCAGGATCGCGGCGAAGACGAACAGCACCGCGGTGAACTGGCTGACGATCGCGACGCCGGCGGCCAGGAAGATCCCGCGGAACACCAGCGCACCGATGACGCCGAAGAACAGCACCCGGTGCTGGTACTCGCGGGGGACCTTGAAGTAGCCGAAGATCAGCGCGAAGACGAACAGGTTGTCGACGGACAGGCTCTTCTCGAGCAGCCACGCGGTGGTGAACTCGACGCCCGCGTCGCCGCCGAGCGTCAGGGCCAGCACGACCGCGAAGACAAGCGAGAGCCCGACCCACAGCGCGCTCCACCAGGCGGCCTCCTTGAAGCCGATGACGTGCGCGCCACGATGGGCCAGCAGGTCGACCGCGAGCATGAACACCACGACAGCGCCGAAGGCGGCCCAGCCCCAGAGTGGAACGTCCATCAGGTCTCCTCGAAGGTGTCGGTGGCGACCGGTGCGCCGCCGTTAGTCCTAGCCTTCCTTGCCGACACCGGCCCTTCCAGGAGGGCTGAAGCAGCAGTCCACTGTCTTGCTCTTCCGACTTCCGGCAAGGTCTGCGATTCCTGAGGAGGAGCCTGTGCGATCGCCATGGGTGACCGACGAAGCTCGACGGCTGCCGGGTTCGGACCGGTTCCATCCGGCCGGCAGCTGAGACAAGATCCATGATGGCCACACCGGCCGGCACGCACCGGCACACTGGGAACAAGGTCGCCCGCCGCGGGTGGCCAACCGAGCACGGGAGTGCAGCATGCACAAACCGCTACTGGTCGTCATCGGTGTCATCGTCGCGTTGGCCGGACTGCTGTTCACCCTGCAGGGCTTCAACGTCATGACGGGCAGCAGCATGAGCGACAGCACGTTCTGGTCCGTCGCCGGGCCGGTCGTCGCGCTCGTCGGCCTGGCCGTCGCCGGCCTCGGGGTCAGGGGACGAGCCCGCTGACCGCTCGCCGCGCGCGTGCCGACACCGGCACGGACGACACCGCCGCCGGTGCACCCGTCGGCCGGCGCGTCATGCTGGGATTGCTCGGCCTCGGCACCCTGGGCACCGTTTTCGGCCATCAGGTCCAGGACGAGCTGGCCAGCACCCTGGGTCCGATCGCCCAACACGACCCCACCGGCCTGCTCGGGCTGATCCCGCTCGGCGACACCTTCCGCTACTACTCGGTGACCGGCTCGGTGCGTACCGAGACCGCGTCGACCTACCGGCTGCGCGTGTCCGGCCTCGTCGACAAGCCGGTCACCTACTCGCTGGCGAGCCTGCGCGCGCTGCCGCGGACGACGCTCGTGCAGGGCTTCCAGTGCGTCACCGGCTGGCACGTGCCGGACGTCCACTGGGCGGGTGTGCGGCTGTCGCACCTGCTCGAGCTGGCCGGGCCGACCGCGAAGGCCCGCGCCGTCCGGTTCCGGTCCTTCGACGGCACGTACACCGAGTCGCTGACGCTGGCCGAGGCCCGACACTCGGACGTGCTGGTCGCGACCGAGATGCTCGGCGGCCCGGTGTCGCACAACCACGGCGGGCCGGTGCGGATCTACGCCGGCGGGATGTACGGCTACAAGAGCACCAAGTGGCTGTCGGGCATCGAGCTCACCGACAGCGAGATCCCCGGCTACTGGGAGACGCGAGGCTATGACATCGACGGACGCATCCGGAACTGACGCGCCCGCGCCGACGGACGCGGTGTACCGGTTCGATCGCGCCGAGCGCCTGGTGCACCGCACGACCGCGACGCTGATGATCGTCTGCATCGTCACCGCGGCCGTGCTCTACAACGGCTCGATCTCCGTGCACGTCGGCCACCGACACCTCGTCGAGCTCATCCACGTCTACTGCGGCTTCGCGCTGCCGGTGCCGCTGATCCTCGGCCTGGTCTCCTACGCCTACCGCGCCGACCTGCGGCGGCTGGGCCGGATGACGCCCGCCGACCGCCGCTGGCTGCGCAGCAGCACCCGCCGCGACGGCACGATCCGGGTCGGCAAGTTCAACGCCGGGCAGAAACTGAACGCCGCGCTGTCGGCCGGGTCGATCCTGGTGCTGCTCGGCACCGGGATCGTCATGTACTTCATCGGGCT
>CAZZZE010000047.1:0-5847 GCA_964658365.1 uncultured Jatrophihabitantaceae bacterium | reverse complement strand
GGCAGGTAGGCCTTGCGTACCTTCGCCACCGACGTGTAGTTCGTGTCGACGACGTTGGCGATCGGCGACTCGACGGCCTGCGAGAGCAGCTGGTAGGCGTCGAGCTCCGAGAGCCCGCACTCGCCGGCGACCCACTGCACGAGGTCGAGCTGGGCGACGCGGAATGCGTCCTCGAGCGGGCGGGCCGACCCGATCGACATGAGGTGGTCGTCGGTCTCGATGCGCGGCCACGGCGTCGGGACGCCCTTGATCAGCTCGACGATCACCACCGAGTTCATGGCCGCCTCGACCGCCACCCCGCACGTCTCGCCCTCGCCCTGGCGGGCGTGCCCGTCGCCCAGGCTGACCAGCGCCCCCTCGACGTTGACACCCAGGTAGCAGGTGGCGCCGACGCGCATCTCGGGAGTGTCCATGTTGCCGCCGTGCGCATCCGGGACCAGCGCGGAGCGGACCTCGAGGTTGGCCGGCGCCACTCCGACTGTGCCGTGCATCGGGTCGAGCGGCAGCTCGACACTCGCGTCGCTGTCGCGCGCGACGAAGCGGCACGTGCGGGCCGCCCGGTCGAGCTCCCAGATCCAGACGACCTCCGGCAGCGCGGGCTGCAGGGTGGCCGTGGTGTGCGTCGAGGTCAGCGCGCCGAACAGCGGCACCGTCGTCGAGGCGGCCCAGTCGCGGGCCGGTTCGATGTCGACGAAGTGCACGGCGAGGGTGTCGCCGGGCTCGGCGCCCTCGACGTAGAACGGGCCGGTCTGCGGGTTCAGGAACGGGAACTCGCAGACCTCGCTCACCAGGTCGCTCGTCGAGCGGACCCGACCGGCGAAGCAGTCCTCGGTGTAGACGGCCAGGATCGTGCCGGGCTTGATGCGCGCCACCGGGGCGGCACCGCCGAACGTCCACGCGTAGTCGCCGTCGCCGGGGGTGTAGGTCAGCACGTCGGTCATACCGCATTGTGCCCGGCGACGGTGCCCGTCAGGACAGCAGGCCGGCCGGTGCGTTCCGCGCCCGAGCCTCGAGGAAGGGCCGCATGCCCTCGGCAGGGGTGGGCCGGCCGATGAAGTAGCCCTGCGCCTGATGGCAGCCCAGCTCGATGAGCACCGCCTGCGCCTCGGCGGTCTCGACGCCCTCGGCCATCGTCTGCAACCCGAAGGCGCCGGCCAGCTCGATGATGGACCGGACGATGGCTCGATCGTCGCGGTTGTGCGCGACGTTGGTGACGAAGCCCCGGTCGATCTTGAGCGTCCCCACGGGCAACGTCTTCAACTGGGCGAACGAGCTGTACCCGGTGCCGAAGTCGTCGATGGCCAGCTGGACACCCAGCTGTGTCAGCGTCTGGAGGGTCGCCCGGGCGCGCCCCAGGTCGGCGACGACCGCAGTCTCGGTGATCTCGAGGATCAGGTTTCCTGCGTCGATGCCGCTGCGGTGCAGGGCGATCGCCACGTCGGCAGCGAGGCCGGCGGTGATCAGCTCGGCCGCGCTGACGTTGACCCCGAGGCGGAAGTCGGGCAGCTCGAACTCCCGCTGCCACGATGCGAGCTGGGTGCACGCGCAATCCAGAACCCACCGGCCGAGCTCGCCGGAGAGGTTGGTCGACTCGGCGACGCCGACGAAGGAGTCTGGGAAGAGCAACCCTCGGGTGGGGTGGTTCCACCGCACGAGCGCTTCTGCGCCGAGCAGCGTGCCGGAGATCAGGTCGACCTGCGGCTGGTAGTGCAGGGTCAGCTCCCCGTTGCCGATCGCCCCGCGGAGATTGACCTCGACATCGGCGCGCTCGTCGTTGCCGATGCGCATCTGCTCGGTGAACGCGACGATGCGGTTGCCCCCCTGGGCCTTCGCGGCGTTGGCCGCCTGGTCGACCCGGGCGAGCAGGCCGAGGTCGCTGTCGTGCCCGGGGCGACCGGTGGCCACGCCGACGCTCACCGTCCGCGAGACGAGGTTGGCGCCGAGACGGACCGGCGCGGTCACCACCGCTTGCACCATGCGGGCGGCCTCGGTGGCCTGCTCCGACGTCATCGTCGGGCCGAGGACGACGACCAGCTCGTCGCCGTCGAGCCGGGCGACCAGATCGGTCGGACCGCAGTGCTCACGCAGCCGATGGGCTATGCCCGTCAGGAACTCCTCGCCCGCACCGTGGCCGAGGAAGTCGTTCAACGCCTTGAGCCGGTCCAGGATCAGGAGCAGGACGGCCACGGGTTCTGCGCGCGACGATTCGAGCCGGTCCTGCAGGTGGGCGAGCAGGGCACGCCGGTTGGCCAGGCCGGTGAGCTCGTCGTGCGAGACGATGTAGCGCAGCTCGGCCTCGGCCGAGACCCGGGACAGGGCCTGCGCGAGCAGGCCGGCCAGCGCGGTCAACGCGGTGACCTCGTCCGCCGACCACGTCCGGTCGCCGTACTTGACCAGCCCGAGCACTCCGGTCGTCACGCCACCGCGCAGCATCGGCACGGTCACCGAGGACACCTCGGCGACCCCGGACCCGGCGCGAACCCGTTGCTGATAGCTGAGGTCGCGGTCGTCGGGGCGGGCGATGATGACCTCGGACAGGGTCTCGAGTGCGGCGAACACCGGGTCGGCGTCGGCGAAGCGGACCACACCGAGCGGATCCGGTTCGGGCACGTCCACCCGCGCCGGCCACTCGGCCAGCAGGATCGTCGCCTTGAGCTCGTGGTCGTTGCGCCGTACGAAGCTGAGGTCGACGTCGAACGCGGACACCACGCGTTTCAGCATCACCTCGCACGTCTCGGCCAGGCTCGACGGACCGACCTCCATCAGCGCGGTCGCCAGCTCGGTCACCAGCTGGCTCAGGGTCGCAGGTCCGTGGCGTGTGCTCACGTGTTCCACTCTCCTCGGATTCCGCGGCCGCGACCGGTCAGTCGGCGACGGGCCCGTGGACGTCCACGCAGCCGGCGCCTGCACGGACAACATCGGCACCGACGGGGCAGATGCGCGTCCGAACCCGGCCGGGATCTCACGGCGCCCGATCCCCGTCGGGCCAGCGCAGCAGCTGCGCGCCCAGGGTGGCCAGCTGCAACGGGAAGCGGTCGACCGGCCGGGCAGGGTCGAGGCCGGTCAGCTCGCGGATGCGCTCGAGACGGTAGGTGACGGCTCGCACCGACAGGTGCAGCGCCCGCGCCGTCGCGGCGTTGTTGCCGCCGGCTGCGGTGTGCGCGGCCAGGGTGTCGACGAGCGGCCCCGGGCCGCCGCGGGCGGCGCGCAGCGGCCCGAAGGTGCTCTCGACGAGGTCGTGCAGAGCGCCGCGGTCGCGCAGCAGGACCCGGTAGGCCAGCACGTCGCGGGCGTCGACGACCCGGTCGGGCAGCCCGAGCCGGGCGCCGAGCTCCAGCGCGTCCAGGGCCTCGCGGTAGGACGAGACGACACCGTCGGCGCCGGGCCCGGGGCGGCCGATGCCCAGTCGCCAGGCGCCGACCGCCGCGCGGCCGGTGCGCTGGCGGTCGAGCACCTGCCCGACACGCTCGACGACGTGCGCGACAGCCGCCCGGTCGGGCGCGGCGAATACCACCGCCAGGCGCCCCTGCTTGCTGGCCAGCAGCGTCTGCGAGTCGCCCTTGACGCCCGAGATCGCGCGCTCGAGGGTGCCGACCAGCGGCAGGCCGTCGTCGAACGGGCGCTCAGCCTCGACGACCGCGACGGCGTGCGGACCGGACAGGTCCAGGCCGAAGCCGTCGGCGCGGTGCAGCAGCCCGACGACGTCGGCCGTGCCGCCCAGCAGGTCGTCGATGAACTCGCGGCGGGCCGACTCCTGCGTGCGGACGAGGGCGCGCCGGGCGAGCTGGTAGCCCTCGGTGAGCGCAGCCACGACGTCGTCGGCCGCGTGCAGCACCACCTCGCCGGCGACGACGACGCCGTGCGGGCGGTCGTCCGCGGCGCGCACGGCCGGCAGGTGCGCCCACAGCCGCCAGGCCGCGGACAGGTAGAGATCGAGGACGGCGCGCAGCGCCACGCCCTGCCGCGCGGCGCGGTCGCCGAAGCTGCGGTACCGACGAACGTCGGCCGCAGCGAGGGGCTGGCCGGCGAGCACCGCCGCGACCACGGCGGGCAGGAAGTCGCCCAACAGGTCGGCGGGCACTCCCCCGGCCTCGCGCGCTGCCGCGGCGGCAACCTCCGCGAGCACGCCGGGCGCGACCTGGCCTGCCGGTGCCGTCATCCGGCCATCATGCCGCGGACCCACGCACAGGGCGCTGACATGCACTCCTGGGTTGCCCTTGACGCTGCGGTGACGCGGCCATGACACCGGTTACCGCAGGCTCGGTGCATGACGACGACCCTTGACCGGACCGCTGTCCCGAACCACCCCGCCGACCCGCCGGCGGCACCACCGCCGCGAGGCGGACCGGTGCACCGCCTCGTGCGCGGGCCGGCCGACGAGCCGCACTGGGCGCGGCCCGCGCTGCTGGCGCTCCTCGCGCTGACCGGGGTGCTCTACCTGTGGGACCTGTCCGCCTCGGGCAACTCGAACAGCTTCTACGCCGCGGCGGTCGAGCAGGGCACGCACAGCTGGAAAGCCTGGTTCTTCGGCTCGCTGGACTCGGGCAACTCGATCACCGTCGACAAGCCGCCCGCGGCGCTGTGGGTGATGGGGCTGTCGGCGCGGATCTTCGGCTACAACTCCTGGAGCCTGCTCGTCCCCCAGGCGCTGGAGGGAGTGGCCGCCGTCGGCCTGCTGTACGGCACGGTGCGCCGGGTGGTGGGCGTCCCGGCCGGGCTGTTCGCCGGCGCCGCGCTCGCCCTCACGCCGGCCGCGGTGCTGATGTTCCGCTTCGACAACCCGGACGCTCTGCTGACCCTGCTGCTGGTCGCCGGCGCGTACGCGGTGACCCGCGCGCTCGAGTCGGCGTCCTGGCGCTGGCTGGCGCTGGCCGGCTGCGCGTTGGGCTTCGCGTTCCTGACCAAGATGCTGCAGGGTCTGCTCGTGCTGCCCGCGTTCGCGCTGGTGTACCTGGTGTGCGCGCCGACGCCGCTGCGCAAGCGCATCGTGCACACGCTGGTGGCCGGCCTCGCACTGCTCGTCTCGGCCGGCTGGTACCTGCTCGTGGTCGGGCTCTGGCCGGCGTCGTCACGGCCCTACATCGGCGGCTCGACCGACAACTCCATCCTCAACCTGGTGTTCGGCTACAACGGCTTCGGCCGGCTGTTCGGCTCCGACGGGGGCGGGGGCGGGGCCACCGGTGCGTCCGGATCGTCGTTCGGCGGGCCGACGGGGCTGCTGCGGCTGTTCGGCTCGGAGATGGGTAACGAGGTCTCGTGGCTGCTGCCGGCCGCGCTCGTCGCCCTCGTCGGTGGACTGGTGGTGACGCGGCGGGCTGGGCGCACGGACAAGACCCGCGCTGCGCTCATCCTCTGGGGCGGCTGGGCGCTGGTGACCGCGCTCGTGCTGAGCTACATGAAGGGCACCGTGCACCCGTACTACACCGTCGCCCTGGCGCCCGCCCTGGCCGCGCTCGTCGCGGTCGGTGGCATGGCGCTCTGGCGGGAGCGCGCAACGGTGCTCGGCCGGGTCGGGCTGGCCGCGATCGTCGTCGCGGCCGGCGGGTGGTCGTTCGTGCTGCTCGATCGCGCGCCGTCGTGGTACCCGGAGCTGCGCTGGATCGTGCTGGCAGCCACAGTGCTGTCGGTCCCGGCGCTCGTCGTTCCCGGCCGGCTCGCGGCACGGGCCGCGGTCGTCCTCGGGCTGGTGGCGGCGCTGCTGGGGATGGGCGCGTTCGGTGTGGCGACGGCCGCCAGCCCGCACACCGGCTCGATCCCGAGCGCGGGCCCGGCTGCGGCCCAGACGAGCAGCGGCGGCAGCCCGGGCGGGGCCGGTTCCATACCGTCAGGTATGAAGCGCGGGTCCCT
>CAZZZE010000046.1:0-13175 GCA_964658365.1 uncultured Jatrophihabitantaceae bacterium | reverse complement strand
AACGGCCTCGACTGGCCCACCCTGCTGGACGAAGAACCGGACGCCGGCCTCGGCCGAGCCCAGCACGTTATGGGTCGTGTGCAAGTGCTGGGTGAGCACCTGGGAGAAGCCGACGACGTCACGGTCGCGCACGGCACCCTCACGGCGGTCACGCTGAAGAACGCCGCCGGCCGGCAGGTCAAGGGCGCACTGGGGGCCGGCGCCACCTCCTGGTCGACCAGCGAGGACCTCGGCTACGCCAAGACCTACACCCTGTCGGCGGTCAGCAAGGACGCCGCGGGCCGCACGACGAGCAAGACCGAGAAGATCAAGACCGTCTCCCCCGACAACCTGACCCAGCCCTCCTTGAACAACGTCTACGGCACCTCCCTGAACAAGGGCGCGACGTATGGCGTGGGCATGGTCATCGCCGCGCACTTCGACGAGGACATCCCGAACAAGGCGGCAGCCGCCAAGGCCCTGCAGGTCACCACCAGCCCGCACGTCGACGGTGCCTGGTACTGGGTCGACGACCACACCGCGCACTGGCGGCCCGAGAAGTATTACGCGCCGGGCACCAAGGTCTCCGTCGCGGCGAAGGTCTACGGCAAGGACCTCGGCCACGGCCTGTACGGCCAGTCCGACGTCAGCACCAACTTCGTCATCGGCGCAAAGCACTACTCGGTCGCCGACGCCAAGACGCACAAGGTCAAGGTGTACTTCAACGACAAGTTGGTGCGCACCATGCCGACGTCGATGGGCCAGGGCGGCTACGTCCAGGGCAAGAGCGGCTCGATCTCGCTGTGGACGATGCCCGGCATCTACACCGTCATCAATCACGAGAACCCGGCGCGGATGTCGTCGGACAGCTACGGCCTGCCGGCCAGTTCCCCCTACGGCTACGCGGCCGAGAACGTCTACTGGGCGACCAAGATCAGCACCGACGGCATCTATCTTCACGAGCTGGACACCACGGTGTGGGCGCAGGGACACCAGAACGTCTCGCACGGCTGCCTGAACCTGAACCTCAAGAACGCCAAGTGGTACTACAACAACGCCCGCGTCGGCGACGTCGTGCAGGTCGTGCACTCCGGCGGCCCGAAGATCAAGGTCTGGCAGGGCGGCGACTGGAGCGTGCCGTGGTCGACCTGGACCAGCGGCAAGGTCGCTAGCAGCTAACTCGTTCGGCGTAATGTCCTGGTAACGCCAGGACGTGAGAGTAGGGCCCCGTGGACCGGCAACAGGAGTTCGTGCTTCGCACGATCGAGGAACGCAACATCCGCTTCGTGCGGCTGTGGTTCACCGACGTGCTCGGCACCCTGAAGTCCGTGGCGATCGCGCCGGCCGAACTCGACGGCGCGTTCGAGGAGGGCATCGGCTTCGACGGCTCGGCCATCGAGGGCTTCAGCCGGGCCAGCGAGAGCGACATGCTGGCCCGTCCCGATCCGGCGACGTTCCAGGTGCTGCCCGAGAGCGACGGCGGCACGCCGGACTCCGCGCGGATGTTCTGCGACATCCAGATGCCCGACGGCTCGCCGTCCTGGGCCGACCCGCGCTACGTGCTGCGTCGGGCGTTGTCGAAGGCCGCGGAGCGGGGCTTCACCTTCTACACCCACCCCGAGATCGAATTCTTCCTGCTGAAGAACCGCCCGTCCGACGGCTCCGAGCCGTTGCCCATCGACAACGGCGGCTACTTCGACATGTCCAACCACGACGTCGCGCACGACTTCCGCCGCGCGGCCGTCGGCGCGCTCGAGGGGCTCGGGATCTCGGTCGAGTTCAGCCACCACGAGGTCGCGCCCGGCCAGCAGGAGATCGACCTGCGCTATGCCGACGCGCTGTCGATGGCCGACAACCTGATGACCTTCCGGCACGTCATCAAGGAGGTCGCGATCGCCCACGGCGCCCACGCGACCTTCATGCCCAAGCCGTTCCGGCACCAGCCGGGCAGCGGCATGCACACCCACCTGTCGCTGTTCGAGGGTGATCAGAACGCCTTCCACGACCCCACCGACCCGCTGAACCTGTCGAAGACGGCGCGGGCGTTCATCGCCGGGCTGCTCGTGCACGCCCGCGAGATCACCGCCGTGACCAACCAGTGGGTCAACTCCTACAAGCGGCTGTGGGGTTTCGGCGCGCCCGGCACCATCGTCGAGGCGCCGACCTTCATCTGCTGGGGGCACGCCAACCGCTCCGCGCTGGTGCGCGTGCCCCGGTACAAGCCGGGCAAGGCCGGGTCGACGCGCGTCGAGCTGCGCTCGCCGGACTCCGCGTGCAACCCCTACCTGGCGTTCGCGATCATCCTCGGCGCCGGAATGAAAGGCATCGAGGAGGGCTACGAGCTGCCCCCGGGGGCCGAGGACGACGTGTGGTCACTGTCCGACGTCGAACGCCGCGCCCTGGGCTACGACGAGCTGCCGCACAACCTCGCCGACTCGCTGCGGGTCATGGAGGACTCCGAGCTGGCCGCCGAGGTCCTCGGCGAGCACGTCTTCGACTTCTTCCTGCGTAACAAGCGCGAGGAGTGGATCGAGTACCGCGCCGAGGTCAGTCCCTTCGAGCTGCGCCGCTACCTGCCCACGCTCTGAGCGGTAGCGAGGCGCGATGCGCGGGGTGAAGTACCGGGCCGGGATACCGGGTGTGTTCACCGTGCTGCTCGGTGTGGTGTTCACGCCGGTCTTCGCGGTCGGGCGCGGAACCCGGCGCCGCACTCCGGCGGGGTGGCCGGTCAGCCGAAGGTGACGCGCACGGTCACCGTGCGCCCCGAGCGCGTGGCACGGGCGTGCCCTGCGCGCTCGTCGGACCCGATGCGGACCCGGACCGGGGCGCCGTCGCCGGTGAAGTTGCGCCACCAGGTCTTGGCGTCCGGCGCAACCACACCGATCACGATCTCGTCGTCGGACGTGCGGCGGTAGTTCACCGGGAACGTCACCTCGCGCCCCGACTTGCGCCCGCTGTAGGTGACGACGGCGAACGACCCGCCCAGCAGCCTGCGGCCGGGCCCGCTGCGCACGAGCGGCAGCATGATCGCGTTGACGCCCGAGGCCACTCGACGGAACAGCAGAGCCTTGTCCATGGGGCCATTCTTCCAGCCCGCTCTGCGCACACGGTCGACTGCAACCGCGGGGCGTCGTGCGCGAGGTCGACCGCGGCGCCTTCCGGCTCGCGGTAGCTTTCAAGATCCTGACAAGTGGTCGAGCAGTGCAGCGACGAGGTCGGTCGGGTTCTCCTCGGCGACGTGGTGTCCGCTGGGGATCGGTGCGCCGCGCAGATCGGTGGCCCACCGGCGCCACACGTCGAGCGGGTTGCCGTAGAGCTGTTTCATGTCGTCCCGGGTGGACCACGCGACGAGGGTCGGGCATGCCAATCGCTTGCCGGCGGCACGGTCGGCGTCATCGTGCACACGGTCGACGGCGAGGCCGGCGCGGTAGTCCTCCAGCATCGCGCGCACGACGCTCGGATCGTGGATCGCAGATCGGAAGTCGGCGTAGTTCTCCGCGCCCATCGCCTCCTCCAGCTGGCCGCCGGTCCGGTACCAGGCGTCCGGGTCGGCGAGGATGGCGCGTTCGGGCAGCTCGGGCTGGGCGAAGAAGAACCAGTGCCACCACGCCTGCGCGAAGTGCGCGTCGGCGCGAGCCAGCGCCTCGCCGACCGGCACGCAGTCCAGAACGGCCAGGCGCGTGACGCGCTCGGGATTGTCCATGGCCAACCGGAACGCGACGTAGCTGCCGCGGTCGTGCCCGACGACCGCGAACCGGCTGACACCCAGGTGGCCCATCAGCGCGACGACATCACCGGCCATCGCCCGCTTGCTGGCCTGGGCATGGTCGGGTTCGGGCCGGGGAGCGCTCGAACGGCCGTAACCGCGAAGGTCCGGGCATACGACGGTGAAGCCTGCCGCAGCGAGCTGTGGAGCCACCCGGTGCCAGGTGGTGTGCGTGCGCGGATGACCGTGCAGCAGCACCACCGCCGGCCCGTGACCACCGATCCGGACGCGCAGCCGCACGTCGTCAGCGACGTCCACCGTGGTCAGTGCAAAGCCGTCGAACATCACCCCATGCTGCTACAAGCGCGGTCCCGCCGTCGGCGATCAGGGCGGCAGCTTCGTGCCTGTCCGGGGAACCGCGGGGTGAGGTCAGGCGCTGCTGCGCCCGTCGTCGGAGCCGCTGCGCTCGCTGTCCATGGTGTGGCGTCGCCCTCACTAAGCTCGATGGCGTGACTGCTGCCGTGCTCGTCGTCCAGCCGAGCCCGAGCGACCCCGTCGGCCGACTGGGCACGTGGTTGCAGGACGCCGGGCTCGAGCTCGAGGTCGTCGACGCGCCGGACTTCCCGGACGCCATCGACGGCTACGCCGGGCTGGTCGTCATGGGTGGCCCGATGGGCGCCACCGACGACCAGGACGTGCCGTGGCTTCCCCGCCTGCGGGCGCTGCTGCGGGCCGCGGTGACCGCACAGGTGCCGGTGCTGGGGGTGTGCCTCGGCGGCCAGTTGCTGGCGGCCGCCCACGGCGGGCGCGTCGTGCGCGATCCCGACGGCCCCGAGATCGGCGCCCAGCTGGTGGCCAAGCGCTCGGCCGCGGCCACCGACCCGCTGTTCCGGTCGCTGCCGATCACGCCGGACGTCATCCAGTGGCACTTCGACACCATCGGAACCCTGCCGCCGGGCGCCGTCCACCTGGCCAGCTCGCCGGCGTGCGAGAACCAGGCCTTCCGGCTCGGCCGCGTCGCCTGGGGGCTGCAGTTCCACATCGAGACCACGCCCGCCGCCGTGCAGGCGTGGGCCGACCAGGACGCCGGGCAGCTGGCCGGCTACGACCTCGACGCAGTCGTCGCCCGGGCCGCCGCCGTGCACCCCGACCTCGCGGAGGTCTGGCGCCCGTTCGCCGAGTCCTTCGCCGGCGTGGTCGCCGATCCCGCCGCGGTGCAGCCGGCACGCGGGCCCGCGGTGTCAACCGCCGCGCCGGTCACCGATCAGGAGGCGATCCGCGCCGCCCTGAACGGGTTGGCCGCCGAGCAGGTCGCCGCGCGGGCCCCGCTGCCGATGCCCACCTTCCGACCCGGCGCGCAGGAACCGGAGTGACGTCGGCGCCCGAGGTCCCGCCGCGCGTCGCGGGGCGGCTCTCGCGGCTGTCCTTCGCCGACGCGGCCACCGCGGCGCGACTGCTCATCGACGAGCCGCTGGCCTGGTGGAACGCCGAGGCCAACGCCCCGGCAAGCGACGCCGCCGCGGTTGTGGTGGCTGCCCTGGGCCGCACGGCCGACCCCGACGGGGCGCTGGACGCGCTGGCCGAGATCGCGGCCACGCCCGAGGGCCGCGGCCTGCGCGAGGCGCTCGAGCTGCTGCCCGAGCTGCGCGCCCGGTTGCTGGCCCTGCTCGGGGTGTCCGTCGAGCTGGCCAACCACCTGCGCTCGAACCCGGCCGACTGGCAGGCGCTGCTCGACGACTTCGACCTCGCGCAGGCCGGCCGGCGCATCGCGCAGTCCGTCGGCGCCGACGTCGACGACCCGGTCACCGGCACAGCGGGCACCCCCGCCACGCTGCGCGGCCTGGACGCCGTCTACGCCCTGCGCGACGCCTACCGCCGCGAGCTGGTGGCCATCGCCGGGCGCGACCTGGCGGGTGACCTCGACCTGCGGGTGGTCACCGAGCTGCTCGCCGACCTCGCCGCGCACACCGTGCAGGCCGGGCTCGCCGTCGCGCTGGCCGAGCAGCCCGACGGCGCCGCCCCCTGCCGGCTGGCCGTCATCGCCATGGGCAAGTGCGGGTCGCGCGAGCTGAACTACGTCTCCGACGTCGACGTCGTGTTCGTGGCCGAACCGGACGGTGACGGCGACACCGAGGCAGCCCTCCGTACGGCGTCGCGGCTGGCCGGCGAGATGATGCGCGTCTGCCGCGGTGCGGCCTGGGAGATCGACGCGAACCTGCGTCCCGAGGGCAAGGACGGCGCGCTGGTGCGCACGCTGGCCAGCCACGAGGCGTACTACAAGCGCTGGGCCAGCACGTGGGAGTTCCAGGCCCTGCTCAAGGCGCGTCCGATCGCCGGCGATCTCGCGCTCGGCGCGGACTACGCGCAGGTCATCGCGCCGCTGATCTGGACGGCGGCCGAGCGGCCGAACTTCGTCGCCGACGTGCGGGCCATGCGCCGCCGCGTCGTCGACCACATCCCCAAGCACGTCGCCGACCGCGACATCAAGCTCAGCCACGGCGGCCTGCGCGACGTCGAGTTCGCGGTGCAGCTGCTGCAGCTGGTGCACGGCCGCGGCGACGAGACGCTGCACGTCGCCGAGACGCTGCCCGCCCTCGATGCGCTGCGCAACGGCGGCTACGTGGGCCGCGACGACGCCGTGAGCCTCATCGACGCCTACCGCTTCCTGCGCGCCACCGAGCACCGCTTGCAGCTGCGCCGGCTGCGCCGCACGCACATCCTGCCCGACGACCCCGAGACCCTCGAGTGGGTCGGCCGCGCCATGGGGTACCGGCCCGACCACCGCGGCCCGTCCCGCGCGGTGTTCGAGGCCGAGTGGAACCTGCACGTGCGCGAGGTGCGCAGGCTGCACGAGAAGCTGTTCTACCGCCCGCTGCTCGAGGCGGTGGCGCGGGTGCCGTCGGCCGAGCTGCGGCTGACCCCGACCGAGGCCGGCCGCCGCCTCGAGGCGCTCGGCTTCAACGACCCGGCGGGCGCCCTGCGACACATCGAGTCGCTGACCCAGGGCCTGAGCCGCCGCGCGGCGCTGCAGCGCACCCTGCTGCCGGTGCTGCTGTCCGAGCTCGCCGACGTCCCCGACGCCGACGCCGGCCTGCTGGCCTACCGGCGGTTGTCCGACGAGCTGGGCTCGACACCGTGGTACCTGCGCTTCCTGCGCGACGGCGACACGGTGGTGTCGCGGCTGGCGTATGTGCTCGGTACCAGCCGGTACGCCGCCCGCATGCTCGGCCGGGCGCCAGAGGCGCTGCGCATGCTGGGCAGCGCCGAGCAACTGCGCCCGCGCGAACCGAAGGAGATCCTGTCAGCGATGCGCGAGACCGCCGAGCGCCAGGACGCGCCGGGCGCGGCCGTGACCGCCGTTCGCGCCGTCCGCCGCCAGGAGCTGCTGCGCACCGCGTTCGCCGACCTGCTCGAGGTGTCCGAGGTCAGCCAGGTCTGCGCCGCGCTCAGCGCCACCACCGAGGCGACACTCGAGGCGGCCCTGCAGGTGGCGACCCGCGCCGTCCTCGACCGGCGCCATCTGGCCGAGTTGCCGATCCGTTTCGCGGTCATCGCGATGGGTCGTCTCGGCGGCGCGGAGGTCGGCTACGGCTCGGACGCCGACGTCATGTTCGTGCACGACAGCTTCGGCGACGAGCCCGGCACTGCGGACGCCGAGCTGGCCAGCAACGTGGCCCGCGACATCGCCGGCGAGCTGCGGGCGCTGCTCGGCGCACCGGCATCGAGCGACCCGCCGCTGGTGGTCGACGCCGACCTGCGGCCCGAGGGGCGTAACGGCCCGCTGGTGCGCACGTTGGCCGCGTACGCCCGCTACTACGGACGCTGGTCCTCGCCGTGGGAGGCGCAGGCCCTGCTGCGGGCGCGACCGGTGGCCGGCGACGTCGAGCTGGGCCGGCTGTTCGTCCAGATGATCGACCCGGTGCGCTACCCGGCCGGCGGCATGTCGGCAGCCGACCTGCTCGAGATCCGCCGGCTGAAAGGGCGCATCGACAGCGAGCGGCTGCCGCGCGGCGCCGACCCCACGACACACACCAAGCTCGGCCGTGGCGGCCTCGCCGACATCGAGTGGACGGTGCAGCTGCTGCAACTCGGGCACGGTGCCGAGGTGCCCGGGCTGCGCACCACCCGCACCCTCGACGCGCTGGCGGCGGCCGCGCGGGCCGACCTGCTCGACGGCGACCAGGCCGAGTTGCTCGGCACCGCGTGGCGGTTCGCGACGCGGGTCCGCAACGCGATCATGCTCGTGCGCGACAAGCCCGGCGACCAGCTGCCGGACATGGGCGCCGAGCTGGTCGCGGTGGCCCGGGTGCTCGGCTACCCGCTCGGCTCGGACCCCGGCCGGCTGGTCGATGACTACCGGCGCGCCGGGCGCCGCGCGCGCAAGGTCGTCGAGGACGTCTTCTACGGCCCGTGACCGCGGACGTGCAGCCGGGCTGAACAACCGGTTCGGCCGGGCTTCGCGCGTGCCCAGCACAGCTTGAGCGAGCCTTGACGCCGGGTTGACGCCTGCACAGGGAACACCCGGGCACCGTTCAGGTTGTCGCCCGAGCCGACCCGAAACGGAGCCCCCCATGAGCCAGACAGCCGTTGACGCCGTCCGTCCCACCGTCGCACGCACCCGGCCGAGCTGGCTGCTCACCGTCTGGGCCGCGCTCGCCGCGCTCGCCATCTGCGTCGTGGCGATCTTCTACACCCCGATCGAGCAGCCCGCCGCCTGGCGCAGCGCGGGGGCCACGGTGGTGTCGCTCGGTCGCCATGCGCTGCCCGACGACGGCCTGCGGCTGTGAACCGTCAGCGGAACAGGCCGCTGCCGAGCCCGCCGATCCCGCCCAGCCCCTCGCGCGGTTGCTCGCCGGGTGCGGCCTCGCCGACCCAGGTGGCGAACGCGTCCGGGTTGCGCGACTGCAGCAGCACCAGGCCCGGACCCCAGAAGTCGAAGACCCAGCCCTCGCCGGATTTCATGGACTGGATGGACCGGCCCTGGGCGGCACGGCGCATCTGGAAGCGCACGTTCAGCGAGTACGCGACGACGTGCCCGGTGTCGATGGTGACCATCTCGCCGTCGGCGAGGTCGATCATGTCGACCGCGCCGTAGATGCTGACGATGGCCTGCCCCTGGCCTGAGGCGCGATAGCCGAAGCCGCCCTCACCGCCGAAGAGGTTGGCCATGCCGCCCCACTGGGTGTCGATCTCGACGCCGCTGGAGTTGGCGATCCAGCTGCCGCGGCGCAGGAAGAACGGGGTGTCGGGCTCGACGTCGATCGAGACGGTGTCGCCGGGCAGCACGCCGGCGACGTCGACCCAGCCGCCCTGCGGCGGTGCGGTGTACGTGGTGACGAAGAACGAGCCGCCGCCCAGGACGCTGCGCTTCAGCCCCGCCATGACGCCGCCCTGCGCCTTGGACTCGAGCTGCACCCCGGCGCTGTGCGCGATCATGGCGCCGCCCTCGACCCGGACCACCTCGTTGCCGGCCAGCACGCAGCGGGCGACGGTGAACGCGGGGGAGTGCCGGGTGTCTACTCGCATGGGCGGGATCCTGCCACGGCCACCGCGGCGCGGGGAGGGGTGAAGGCGCCGTGGCCGGACATCGCGAACTGCAGGCCGAAGGCCACGGCGGCGACGAGCGCCCCGCCCACCGCGTCGAGCACGAAGTGGTTCGCCGTGCCGACGATCACCACGCAGGTGCCGAGCGGGTAGGCCAGGCCGAGCCAGCGCCACCAGTGACCAGGCGTGCAGCGGAACACCGCGATGCCGACCCACAGCGCCCACCCGACGTGCAGGCTCGGCATGGCGGCGAACTGGTTCGAGTGCTCGGCGATGTTGGGGTCGGCGAACGAACCCCAGGTGTGGAACCTGATCACGGTGTCGACGTAGCCGGGCAGCAGCCGGGGCGGGGCCGTCGGGTAGAGGTAGAAGCCGAGCAGGGCGAGGAGAGTGATCGACACGAGTACCGTGCGGGCGCCGCGGTAGACGTCCGGCTTGCGCACGAACAGCCAGATCATCGCGACCGGCGTCAGGACGAAATGCAGGGTCGCGTAGTAGTAGTCGAAGCCCTGGGCGAGCCATTCGTGCGCGGCGACGAGGTGGTTGAACGACATCTCCCACCTGATGCCCAGGCGCTGCTGCAGGCTGCTGATCGCCCGCGCGTGCCGGAACGCGACCGTGGGGTGCGTCGGGATCGCGTTGCGGCCCAGGGTGTACATCCAGTAGCCGAACGCGATGATCGCGAGCTCTTCCCACCAGCGCGGCGGCCGAGGTCGCAACAGGCGGTCGGGCAGCAACCCGCGGAAGCGGCGGCGGTGACCCGACGGCGTCTGCTCCGCCCTCGTCACCGCCACGTGGCTATTCTCCCGGACGGCTGCTGAGCCCGCCCGGCTGGGAGGCGATCAGGACAGTGTCTCGTCGAGCTCACCCAGGGAAGCGATCAGCTCGCTGTTGACCGAATAGTCGACCGGGCAGGCGATGACCGAGACGGTGTCGGCGGCCAGGGCGGTGCGCAGGGTGGGCAGCAGCTCGTCGGCGGCGGTGATGCGGTAACCCCTCGCGCCGAAGCTCTCGGCGTAGGCGACGAAGTCGGGGTTGCCGAACGCGGTGTCGACGTTGTGGCCGATCTCGAGGTCCATCTTCCAGCTGATCAGACCGTAGGCGTCGTCGACCCAGATGAGGATGACCATCGGGGTGCCCAGCCGCAGCGCGGTCTCGATCTCCTGGCTGTTCATCAGGAACGCGCCATCGCCGGTGGAGACGAGCACCTTTGCGTCCGGACGCGCGATCTTGGCCGCAATACCTCCGGGTACGGTCCAGGCCATCGTCGAGAGGCCGTTGGAGATGAGGCAGGTGTTCGGCTCGTACGTGGGGTAGAGCCGGGCCATCCACATCTTCAGCGCGCCGGTGTCGACGAGCACGATGTCCTCACGCCCCAGCGCGGCACGGGTGTCGGCGACGATGCGAGCCGGTGCCAGCGGGAAGCGGTCGTCGGCGCGGCCGCGGTCGAGCTCGTCGGCCAGCAGCTCGCGGATCCGCTCGCCACCCACCGGCTCGAACGCGACGTCGGAGCCGACTGCCTCGGCCAGCGCGTCGAGGCTGCGGGAGATGTCGGCGTTCAGGCCCACCGCGACGTCGTAGTGCGCGTCGACCTCGGCGGGGAAGCGGTGGATGTGGATGATCTTCGTGTCGCCGGTGGGGTTGATGCGGACCGGGTCGAACTCCTGCAGCTCGTAACCGACCGAGACGATGACGTCGGCCCGATCGAAGCCGAAGTTGACGTAGTCGTGGCGCATGAACCCGACCGCGCCGAGCGCGAGCCGGTGGTCGTCGGGGAAGACGCCCTTGCCGTGGAAGGTCGTCGCGACAGGGATTCCGAGTGCCTCGGCGAAGCGCAGCAGTGCAGCGCCGGCGTCGGAGCGGGCGGCGCCGTGCCCGGCGAGCAGCACCGGTTTGCGTGCACCACGCAGGAGCTCGGCCGCTCGGGCGAGCTGCGCACTCGACGGGTCGTCGGCGCGCGGGACGTTGACCGGCAGCGGCGCGAGCTCCGGCCCGACCGACGCCTCCTCGACGTCCTCGGGTACCGCGAGGTACACCGCCCCGGGTCGTTCCGTCTGGGCCAGCTTGAACGCCTTGCGGATCATCTCGGGGGCCGCGCCCGGCGTGGCCATCAACGCCGACCACTTGGTCACCGGCTGGAACATCGTCACCAGGTCGACGCTCTGGTGCGACTCCTTGTAGTTGCGGTTCATCCCGACCTGCGCCGACAGCGCCAGCAGCGGCGTCGAGTTGGTCGTGGCGTCGGCCGTACCCAGCAGCAGGTTGATCGCGCCCGGCCCGAGCGTCGCCGAGCAGACGCCGGCCTTGCCGGTGATCCGCCCGTACGTCTCGGCCATGAATGACGCGCCCTGCTCGTGGCGGGTCAGGACGTAGGTGATCGAGGACTCGGACAGCGCCTCGACGAGCCGGATGTTCTCCTCGCCCGGGATGCCGAAGACGTGCGTGACGGCCTCGTTGACGAGGCACTCGACGATCAGGTGGGCGGCGCTGCGGTGGTCGGACATCCGTCAAGCGTAGGGCTGTTCGGTGCCGCCGAACCGGTTGCGCCGGTCACCGGTATCCCGTGGGTTGCCAGCCATCCGGCCAGCGCGTCCCGGTTGCGCTGCAGGCACCGCGCACGGGCGCCCAGCTGCCGGAAGTACGCGGCGATCTCGTCGAGTACCGCGTCGCCGACGCCGTCCCTGCTCGATCCGTGCTCGCGGGCCCGGACGACCTGCAGGGCGAGATCGACGGGGATACCGGAGCCGACCAGTGCGTCGATCGCTTCGACCAGGGAGACGTCCTCGATCGCGTAGTCGCGCCAGCCTCGCGCATCGCGAGCCGGTGCGAGCAGTCCGTGCGCCTCGTAGTGGCGAAGCCGGCGAGGGCTGACGCCGGTGCGTTCTGCCAGCTCTGCGATGCGCACCATCTGTCCTCGGGTTGACCTGACGCTTGTGGCAGTGCGTGAACATCTACTCGCGTGCCACCCATTCCCGCGAGCGTGCGTCGAACCGTCCGTCTGGCTGCCGGCTGTGTGATTGTGGGCGTCGGGGTCGGGCTCGTCCTGCGCGCTCGGCTGGGCAGCGACGGCTACTCGACGGCCATCTACGGGCTTTCCCGGCGGAGCGGCCTGGCCTATGCGCCGACCAACTGGATCGTGGGCGCGGCCTGTGTTGGTCTCTCGTGGGCGCGCGGGGTTCGGCCCGCGGCGGCCACGATCGTTCATCCGCTCGTCGTCGGCGCCGTCATCGATCTTGTGCTGGCGTTCGGCAACGCGGCGGCGTGGTGCACCCGGGTGGCGACGCTCGCGGCCGGCACGCTGATCCTGGCCGTCGGGGTGGCGGTGTACCTGGGCGCGGGGCTGGGGTCAGGGCCGTTCGAGTCGCTGGTGTTGGCGCTGCGTCCGATCCCCTTCCGACCGGCTTTCGTCCTGCTGCAAGCAGTCGGTGTGCTGGTCGGCCTACTGCTTCGCGCGCCGGTCGGTCCCGGATCGCTGGTGATCGTGTTCTGCGTGGGCCCTCTGGTCGCGCTCGTCAGACGGCGTCGGCCGCCGCGCGTCCCGCGGCGCGGCCGCTGAAGATGCAGCCGCCCAGGAACGTCCCCTCGAGCGCGTTGTAGCCGTGCACGCCGCCGCCCCCGAAGCCGGCGACCTCGCCCGCGGCGTAGAGCCCGGGCACCGGTTGGCCGTCGGGGCCGAGTGCGCGCGACTGCAGGTCGGTCTGGACGCCGCCGAGCGTCTTGCGGGTCAGGACGTGCAACTTCACCGCGACCAGTGGCCCGGCGGCCGGGTCGAGGATGCGGTGCGGCGTCGCGACCCGGCCGAGCCGGTCGCCGAGGAAGCGGCGCGCGTTGTGGATGCCCTGCACCTGCGAATCCTTGCTGTAGCCGTTCGCGATCTGCCGGTCGCGGGCCTCGATCTGGCCGCGCAGGCCGTCGACGTCGAGCAGTGGCTGGTCGGTCAGCTTGT
>CAZZZE010000045.1:9816-13188 GCA_964658365.1 uncultured Jatrophihabitantaceae bacterium | reverse complement strand
GGTCGCCCGGCCCGATCCCGAGGGGCACGGCGTGCTGGCGGCGGCCGACGCGGCCCTTACCGAAGCGCAGCACACCCCCGGCGACACAGGTACAGGCGAGACCGGGACAGGCGAGACGCCGACGAGCGAGGGCACCGGTGTCGCGACCGCCGATGCCCCGCAGCCCGCCGGCACCGACCGGCAGGCTGACGCCGTCGCGAAGGAGAACACGACCCGGGGGCTGATGGCGGCCAGCGGTTCGATGGCGGTGGCCAGCCTGGCCAGCCGGGTCACCGGGTTCGTCCGCAGCATCCTGATCCTGGCCGCCCTCGGCACCGGGGCGGTCGGCAACGCCTACAACTCGGGCAACAACCTGCCCAACATGATCTACGAGCTGCTGTTGGGCGGCGTGCTGTCCAGCGTGCTCATCCCGCTGCTCGTCCAGGCCCAGGCGCACGATGACGACGACGGCATCGCGTACACGCAACGGTTGCTGTCCATCGCCACGGCCGCCCTGGCCGCCATGACCATGCTGGCCGTGCTCGCCGCGCCACTCATCTCGGCCGCCTTCGTCAAGGCCGGCCCGCAACGTCAATTGACGGCTATCTTCGCCACCCTGCTGCTGCCCGAGATCTTCTTCTACGGCCTCGGCGCGATGTTCGTGGCCGTGCTCAACATCCGGCACAGCTACAAGCCGGGCGCGTGGTCCCCGGTGCTCAACAACGTGATCATGATCGTGACGGTCGGCGTCTTCTGGGCGTTGCCCGGGCCCGACACCCTGAACCCGACGTCCATCACCACGCCGCAGATCCTCGTCGTCGGCATCGGCACCACGCTCGGTATCGCCGCGCAGGCGCTCGTGCTCGTCCCGTCGCTGCGACATGCGGGGTTCAGCTGGCAGTGGCGCTTCCGCGCGCGGCCCAGCGAGGTGGGCCGGATGCGCGAGGTCGGCACGGTGGCCGGCTGGGTGCTGGTCTACGTCGTCATCAGCCAGGTGGGCGTGTCGGTCATCCAGAAGGTCGGGGTCGCCAACGGCGGGTTCAGCATCTTCACCAACGCTGACCTGCTGTTCCAGATGCCCTACGGCATCCTGGTCGTCTCGCTGCTGACGGCCATCATGCCGCGCATGTCGCGCGCCGCCGTCCGCGGCGACAACCAGGCGGTCATCGACGACCTCTCGCTCGGCGCGCGGCTCTCGGCGGTGGCGCTGATCCCGGTCACGGCCGGGCTGATCGTGCTCGGCCCGGCGATGACGGTGACGCTGTTCGCCCACGGCAACACCAGCATCGCAGGTGCCCATCTGATCGGTTCGTCGCTGGCCTGGTCGGCGTTCGGGCTGTTCCCGTTCGCCCTGGTCATGCTGCAGCTGCGGGTGTTCTACGCCATGCGCGACGGGCGGACACCCACCTTGATCAACGCGTTCATGGTGGCGACCAAGGTCGCGCTGATCCTGGTGACGAACCATGTGTTCGCCGCACCGCGGGGCACGAACGTGGACGTACACCCGTCGGCGCGCGCCGTCGAGTGGCTCAACATCGCCACCTCGTTCTCCTACCTCATCGGGGCGGTGGTGGGGCACATCGTGCTGACCCGCCGACTCGGCCGGCTCGGGTTCGGCGCCGTCCTGGCTACGGCCATCCGGATCGCCGTCGCCTCGGCGCTCGGCGGCGCCGCGGCGTACGCGGTAGTGCTGCTGGCTCGCCACGAACTCGGCGCAGCCCGGTTCGGCTCCTCGGCGGGGCTCGTCGGCGGCGGGCTGGTGGGCATCGCGGTGCTCGCCGTGGTCGCCTGGCGGCTGCGCATCCCCGACGTCCAGCAGGCCGTGGCCTCGGTCCGCCGGCGGTGACCGCGCTGGAATGACCCAGGGCCTATCGTCGTTTCGCAGGCAGCTCCACTCGGAAGGACACTCTGTGAGTACCCACCGCAAGGTCATCATCGTCGGCTCCGGCCCCGCCGGTTACACCGCTGCGCTGTACTCGGCGCGCGCCGACCTGGCGCCCCTGGTCTTCGAGGGCAGCCAGTACGGCGGCGCGCTGATGAACACCACCGACGTCGAGAACTTTCCGGGCTTCCCGGACGGCGTCATGGGCCCCGAGCTGATGGCCAACCTGCGCACCCAGGCCGAGCGGTTCGGCGCCGAGCTCGTGCCCGACGACGTCACCGCCGTCGAACTGTCCGGCCCGGTGAAGGTCGTGCGCACGCACGACGCCGAGTACACCGCGGACGCGGTCATCCTGGCCATGGGCTCGGCCTACAAGTCGCTGGGTCTCGAGCGCGAGGACGTGCTGTCCGGGCACGGCGTCTCGTGGTGCGCGACCTGCGACGGGTTCTTCTTCCGCGACCACGACATCGCCGTCGTCGGCGGGGGCGACACGGCGATGGAGGAGGCGACGTTCCTGAGCCGCTTCGCCCGGTCGGTCACCGTCGTGCACCGCCGCGACACGCTGCGGGCGAGCAAGTTCATGGTCGAGCGGGCCGGCCACGACCCGAAGATCAGCTGGGCGTGGAACAGCGAGGTCGTCGACATCCACGGCGAGAACTCGGTGTCCGGGGTGCGTCTGCGCGACACGGTCACCGGCGACGAGCGCGACCTCGACGTCACCGGCCTGTTCATCGCCATCGGGCACGATCCGCGCAGCGAGCTCGTCGCCGGCCAGATCGACCTTGACGCCGAGGGCTACGTGCTGACCCACGACGGGACCTACACCAACCTCGACGGAGTCTTCGCGGCCGGCGACCTCGTCGATCACACCTACCGCCAGGCCATCACCGCCGCTGGCAGCGGGTGCCAGGCCGCCCTGGACGCCGAGCGCTACCTGGCCGCACTGGACGACACCGGGTCCACCGCAGTGGCCACCGTCGAATCCGAACTGGTGGGCAACGCCTGACGCAGCCGCCAGTAACCACGGTCGTTTCACGGGAAACATCTGCACCACCGTCCGACCGGAATCCTGGACCTCGGTTCGGCGTTCCATCCACACGTCGGTTCGCCGACAACACCACATCGACAGGAGACACAGCATGGGCGCCAATACCAAGGCCGTCACGGACAGCAGCTTCGACACCGATGTTCTCGGCGCCGACGGGCCGGTGCTCGTCGACTTCTGGGCGGAGTGGTGCGGCCCGTGCCGCCAGGTCGCTCCGGTCCTCGAGGAGATCGCGGGCGAGCAGGCCGGCAAGCTGACCATCGCCAAGCTGAACATCGACGAGAACCCCGAGACCGCCCGCAAGTACCAGGTCATGTCCATCCCCACGATGGCCGTGTTCCAGGGCGGCGAGCTGGTCAAGACCATCGTCGGCGCGCGGCCCAAGGCTGCGATCCTGCGCGAACTGACCGACTTCGTCAGCTGATCGACCGTCGTTGCACTGAGGCGGCCACCCGAACGGGTGGCC
>CAZZZE010000045.1:0-9806 GCA_964658365.1 uncultured Jatrophihabitantaceae bacterium | reverse complement strand
CCCGCCTCGGTCGTTTGTGGCAGCGGATCGCGCCGGCGGCGGTTGACGGGCCGCTGAGACCCTGGACGCTGCGCTGCCATCCGTTTCCGGCACGGCAGCCGGCTGAGGCAGAATGTCCATGGTCCGATAGTCGACGTGATTGCCGAGGTCCGAACCTTCATGCAGCCCCTGCGCCTCGGTGACACCGGCAGCGCCGTCGCCGAGGTCCGGGCGATGCTGGCCACCATCGGGCTGTTGAATAACACCACCCCCGCGACGCAGGCCGTGTTTGACGAGGCGACGGAGCTTGCGGTCCGCCACTTCCAGCAACGCCGCGGGATCTCCGTCGACGGGACGGTCGGCCGCGAGACGTTCGCCGCCCTGACCGGCGCGCACTGGAAGCTGGGCGACCGGGTCCTGGCCCACGAATCGGGCCAGCCGATGTTCGGCGACGACGTCACCGAGCTGCAGACCCAGCTCATGGAGCTCGGCTTCCCGCTCTCCCGCGCTGACGGTGTGTTCGGGCTTGGCACCGCGGCCGCGCTGCGCAGCTTCCAGCGCGATTACGGGCTCATCGCCGACGGGATCTGCGGGCTCGACACCCTGCGTGCGCTGCGCCAGCTCGGCCGCCGCGTCGTCGGCGGCCGACCCCAGCTGCTGCGCGACCAGATGGCCGTCGCCGATTCCGGTCCGAACCTGCTCGGCAAGCGCATCGTCTTGGACGCCGGGCACGGCGGCACCGACGGTGGGGTGGTGGTCGACGGCATCCGGGAGGCCGACCTCGTCTGGGAACTCACCTCCCGCCTGCAGGGCCGGCTCAGCGCCCTCGGCGTGCAGACCTGGTCGACCAGGGGCCCGCACAACGGCGCCACCGACGAGCAGCGGGCTCAGCTGGCCAACGAGGTCGGCGCCGATCTCGTGCTGTCCATCCACATCGACGGTTCTGCCTCGCCGAACGCCAACGGCATCGCCGCCTACTACTACGGCGCCGGCGAATCCAGCTCCACGATCGGTGAGCGACTGGCCGACCTCGCCCAGCGCGAGCTCGTGGCCCGTACCGGCATGCTGGACTGCCGCACCCACGGCAAGACCTGGTCGCTGTTGCGGCTGACCCGGATGCCCGCGGTACGCGTGGAGCTGGGCTACCTCAGCGCCGCCGGCGACCGCAGCAAGCTGCTCGACCCGCTGTTCCGCGACACCATGGCCGAGGGTCTGCTCGTCGCGGTGCAGCGGCTGTACCTGCCGTTCGGTGAGGACCCCACGACCGGCGTCATGCGCATCCCGGCCGCCGCGCGCTGACGCAGCTCACGGTGCGATGGGATCAGAGATCGCCCTGGTAGGCGGCCAGGAAGTCGCCCAGCCGGCCGATGGCATCGCTGAGCTGGTCGGGGTAGGGCAGCGTCACGATGCGCAGGTGATCGGGGGCGAACCAGTTGAAGCCGGTGCCCTGCACCATCAGGACATGGTGCGTGCGCAGGAACTCGAGCACGAACTGCTGGTCGTCGCGGATCGGGTAGCGCTCGGGATCCAGCCGCGGGAACACGTACAGCGCGCCCTTCGGCTCGACGCAGGTGACTCCCGGAATCGCCCGTAGCGCCTGCACGGCGGCGTTGCGCTGGGCCAGCAGGCGCCCGCCGGGCAGGATCAGCTCCTGGATGCTCTGCCGGCCACCAAGGGCGATCTGCACCGCGTGCTGCGCGGGGACGTTCGCGCACAGCCGCATGTTGGCCAGGATGGTGATGCCCTCGAGGTAGCTCGCGGCGTGCCGCTTCGGCCCGGTCACCAGCATCCAGCCGGATCGAAAGCCCGCCACCCGGTAGGCCTTGGACAGCCCGTTGAAGGTCAGCGTGAAGATGTCGGGCGCGATCCGCGCGAACGGCACGTGCACGGCGTCGTCGTAGAGGATCTTGTCGTAGATCTCGTCCGAGAGCACCACCAGGTCATGCTCGCGGGCGATGTCGGCCAGTTGCAGCAGGACCGCCTCGCTGTACACCGCGCCGGTCGGGTTGTTCGGGTTGATGATGACGATGGCCTTGGTGCGGTCGCTGACCTTGGCGCGGATGTCCGCGAGGTCGGGCTGCCAGTCGTTGTCCTCGTCGCATCGGTAGTGCACCGGTCGGCCACCCGCCAGCGACGTGGTCGCCGTCCACAGCGGGTAGTCCGGCGCCGGCACCAGCACCTCGTCGCCATTGTCGAGCATCGCCTGCAGGCTGATCGAGATCAGCTCGCTGACCCCGTTGCCCAGCCACACGTCGTCGACATCGACGCTGTCGATCCCCTGCGCCTGGTAGTGATGCATGACCGCCGTGCGTGCCGACAGCAAGCCCTGCGAGTCGGAGTAACCCTGGGCTGTCGGCAGGTTGCGGATGACGTCGACGAGGATCTCGTCCGGTGCCTCGAAACCGAACGGCGCCGGGTTGCCGATGTTCAGTTTGAGGATCCGTCGACCTTCCTCCTCCAACCGCTTGGCCTCGTCGAGCACCGGGCCACGGATGTCGTAGCAGACGTCGTGGAGCTTGCGGGACTGCATCAGGTTCGCACTGGGCACCTGGCAACGATGGCACATCGTCCGGACCCGGCCGAACGCATTCCACCTGGCACAGTGGCGACGTGGAATTCGCCGAGGTCGTCCGCCGCCGTCGCATGGTCCGCTCGTACGACCCGGCTCGGCCGGTGCCGCCGGAGACAGTGCAAATGCTGCTCAAGCTGGCAATTCGGGCACCGTCCGCAGGGCACACCCAGGGTTGGAGATTTCTGGTACTGGCTGACATAACATCGACGTCCCGCTACTGGGCCGCGACCACGGACGGCCCGCCCGACGCCTGGCTGTCCCGAATGCGGACCGCTCCGGTCCTCATCGTCTGTCTGTCCGACCGCGACGCCTACCTCGACCGCTACGCCGAACCCGACAAGGGCTGGACCGATCGCGACCCCGACCGCTGGCCGGTCCCCTATTGGCACATCGACACCGGGATGGCCGCGATGATCCTGTTGCTCGCGGCCGAGGACGCCGGTCTGGCCAGCTGCTTCTTCGGCCTGCCCGCGACGCACTGGTCGAGTTTCCGGCAGGCGTTCGCGGTCCCTGCCCGCCTCGATCCGGTCGGCGTCGTGAGCCTCGGTTATGCCGCGCCCGACCTGCGCTCGCCGTCGCTGCGCCGCGGACGCCGCGGCCTGGACGAGGTTGTCGCCTACGGCTCGTTCGACGGCGGCACCTGACCGCGCCGTCGTGCCGAGACCTGTGGCGCCATGACCGCCACGATGCGTTCGAGGTCATCGATAGAGGCGAACTCGACGGTGATCCGGCCCTTGCGCCGGCCGATGTCCACGCGCACCCGGGTGTCGAAGACGTCGGACAGGTTCGACGCGAGCTCCGTGACGGCCGGCGCGGTGATGCTGCGCGTCGGGCTGCGTCGGGGGCGGGTGGTTCCGTCGTCGCCGCGCTGGGCGAGGGTCACGAGTTCCTCGGTGGCCCGGACCGACAGCCCTTCGGCCACGATGCGGCCGGCCAGCTCGTCCTGGCGATCCCGGTCGTCGAGCCCGAGCAACGCCCGGGCGTGTCCGGCCGAGAGCACTCCTGCGGCAACGCGGCGCTGCACGGCTACCGGCAGGTTCAGCAGGCGGATCGTGTTGCTGACCTGTGGCCGGCTGCGGCCGATGCGCCGCGCGAGCTCGTCGTGGGTCGTCCCGAACTCCTGCAGCAGCTGCTGGTAGGCCGCGGCCTCCTCCAGGGGGTTCAGCTGCGCCCGGTGGATGTTCTCCAGCAGCGCGTCGCGCAGCATGGCGTCGTCGGACGTGGTGCGCACAATGGCCGGGATGCTCTCCAGCCCGGCCGCAGTGGCCGCGCGCAGGCGCCGCTCACCCATGACCAGCTCGTAGCCACCGGCCGGATCGGGGCGGACGACAACGGGCTGCAGGACCCCGAACTCCCGGATCGAGTGGGTGAGTTCCGTCAGGGCGTCCTCGTCGAATACCTGACGTGGTTGCTTGGCGTTGGGGTGGATGTCGGCAACCGGGACGTCGACGAGTGTCGCTCCGGGGACGGCGAGCGGTGCCCCGACGACGTCCTCGACGCCGTCGCCGACCTCGTCCTTGACTCCGACCTCGACCACGTCCTTGACCTCGTCGACGGCCGAGCCTGGCGGGTCAGTACGGACATCGCGGCCGTCGGCGACGCCGCTCGCGTGCGCCGCGCCGTTCCCCGACGCGCGTCCGGGTTCGTCCTGCGGTGCGACGGTCGGGATCAGCGCACCGAGACCTCGTCCGAGGCCGCCGCGTCGCTGCTTGCTACTCATTTCCCGAATCCTCCGACCCTGCGGTGACCGATGACTGGTCGAGCGGCGGTTGCGCCGTCGCTGTCGCTGCCGAAGCTACCGGCCCTGCTCCGCGTTCGGCGAGTTCGTGTGCCGCCTGTAGATAACTGATCGCGCCCCGCGACCCAGGGTCGTACGTGATGACCGTCTGCCCGAAGCCCGGCGCTTCGGACACCCGGACGTTGCGCGGGATCGTCGGCGTGAGCACCAGTTCGCCGAAATGCCGCCGAACCTCGTCGGCCACCTGGTCGGCCAGCCGGGTCCGGCTGTCATACATCGTCAGCAGCACCGATGTGACCTCGAGGTCGGGGTTCAGGTGTGCGGTGACGAGCTCGACCGTGCGGAGCAGCTGCGCCAGCCCCTCGAGGGCGTAGTACTCGCACTGGATCGGCAGCAGCACCTCGCGCGCGGCCACCAGGGCGTTCAGGGTGAGCAGACCCAGCGACGGCGGGCAGTCGATGAGCACGTAGTCGACCGGTTCGTGATCGGCCGTCAGGTACTCCCGCAGCGCCCGCTGCAGGCGGTATTCGCGTGCGACCTGCGACGTGAGCTCGATGTCGGCGCCGGCGAGGTCGAGCGTGGCGGGCACGCACTGCAACAGTGGCGCAAAATCGGTGGTCTGCACGACCTCGAGCAGCGAGCGGCCGGCCAGCAGGACGTCATAGATCGACGGCGTACCAACCCCGTGATCGATACCGAGCGCCGTGCTGGCGTTGCCCTGTGGGTCGAGGTCGATGAGCAGCACCCGTAGGCCGTGCAGTGCCAGCGCGGCAGCGACGTTGACCGCGCTGGTCGTCTTGCCGACGCCGCCCTTCTGATTGGCCACGGTCATCACGCGGGTCGCCGCGGGCCGGGGCCACTGTTCCTGGCGCACGTTGCGGACGAGGATGGCTTGCGCGGCCTCCCGCGCGATGGGCGTTTCGACATCCACAGGCAGCGTGACCTCGTCAGCACTCGTCAATGTTTCACGGGAAACCAGTGAGTCGATGCTCGTTTCACGTGAAACGAAGGGGTCGCCCGGGAGCCCGTCGTGCATCAGTGAGACCTCCATCGCGACGCACTTCGCTCTACCCGGATCACCTGAGTCGGCTCCAAGGCGTAGTCCGCACCGAGTGCGACCACGTCAATGTCGGCGACCGCAGCACGGAGCGTCTGGGACGCCTCGGCGCGGAACCGAGACACCTCGTCGGTTGCCGTCGATCCTTTCAAGGCGAGCAGCCGACCGCCAGGGGTCAGCAGGGGTAGACACCAGGTCAGCAGCCGTACCAACGGTGCCACGGCCCGAGCGGTGACCCATGAGCTGCCGCCGACCCGCGTCCGGACGCCTGGGTCCTCCGCCCGGCCGCGCAGTACCTGGACCCGGTCGGCCACGTCGAGAACTCCGACCGCCTGCTCGAGGAACGCCGTCCGGCGCAGCATGGGCTCGATCAGCACGACCTCGAGGTCGGTGCGCCGGATCGCCATCGGCAGCCCGGGTAGGCCGGCGCCACTGCCGACGTCGAGAACGGTCGCACCGGTCGGCACCAGGTCGGTCACGATCGCTGAGTTGCCCAGGTGCCGGTCCCAGAGCTTGCCGACCTCGCGTGGGCCGAGATGGCCGTGTGCGATGCCGGTGGTGGCCAGCAGGTGCGCGTACCGCTCGGCCACCGGCAGCGTCGCGCCGAACAGCGCGCGCGCCGCCGGCGTGGGCGGCGGAGGGTCTGCGCCATGGGTCGAGCCGACGGATGTGCCGGCCGGCCCGGTCACTGCTGGGTCAGGATGACAACCCGGCGGTGCGGCTCCTCGCCCTCGGACTCGCTGAGCACGCCGTCGATCGCCGCCACGGCGTCGTGCACGACCTTGCGCTCGAACGGGTTCATCGGTGACAACCGCACCGGCTCGCCGGAATCGAGCACGCGCGTCGCGGTGTCGGCGGCGAGCTTCTCGAGCTCGCTGCGGCGCGCCTGCCGGTGTCCGCTGACGTCGAGCATCAACCGGGTACGCACTCCGGTCTGCTGCTGGACCGCAAGGCGGGTCAGCTCCTGCAGAGCGTCGAGCGTCTCGCCCCGCCCGCCGACGAGGGCCTGCAGGTCGCCACCGACGATGGCCACCGCCGCGCGGCCGTTCTCGACGTCGAGGTCGATGTCACCGTCGTAGTCGACGATGTCCAGCAGTCGTTCGAGGTAATCGGCGGCGATGTCGCCCTCCTGGACGAGCAGCGCATCGCCGGCTCGTCCCGCTGGCGCAGTCGGGGTGTCCTCGGCAGCATTGTCGAGCGATTCGTCAGGATTGTCGGGCGTGTCGGACATGCGGGTGTCGACGTCGGTGTCACTCACGGGGGTTCCTTTCAGCGATCCCGAGCAACTGCTCGGGCAGGTATCAACGACCGCGCCGGGGTGCGGTCCTCGGGCGGGCGCTCAGCGGCGCTTCTTGGTCTGCGTGGCGCGCTTGGCCGGCGGACGTTTGCCGGCCGGTCGGTTGGGCCGCTGCCCTGGACGGGGCACCGCACCGCGGGCAGGTTCGGCCCGCGAGCCACCCGCGCCCTGGGTCGAGTTGGACGCACCGGCGGAGCTGGAGCCGTTACCCGATCCGCTCGTGGGGTCCTTCGACATCCGCACGGGCCGCTGACCGGGCTTGGGCGCCAGGGTCCTGCCGACAGCGCCGACGGTCGCCGGCTCCGCGTCGTCGGTGGGTGGGTGAAAGCGGATGATGTAGGCCTGCTGACCTAGCGTCCACAGGTTGCTGGTGAACCAGTAGAGCAGCACGCCGAGCGGGAAGTTGAACAGCAATCCCGACGCGAGCGTGCCGACCGGGATCAGGTACAGCATCAGCTTCTGTACGGTCGCCGCTGTGCCCTCGGGCGGCGTCGTGGCGTTTGCGCGGACCAGCAGCTGGGTGGCGAAGGTGGCCGACGCGCTGATGATCAGCAGGATGACCAGCAGGATCTTGGTCGCCGACGGGTCCCCGCCGAGCTGGGTGATGACCGAGCTCGAGTCGCGGAACGACGCGGCCAGCGGCGCCTTGAAGATGGCCGCGCGGGCCGCGTCACAGGTCTCGCCGTTCTGCCCGCCGGAGAAGGTGTAGAGCTCGAGCAGCTTGCTGTGTCCGCCCTTGGAATTGCACAACTGGCGGGAGTTCGAGATGTGCCGCAGCACATGGTAAAGCCCGATGAACACCGGGATCTGCAGGAACATGGGCAGGCAGCCGGCGAGCGGGTTGAACCCCTCGGACTGCTGCAGCGCCATCATCTCGCGGTTGAGCGCCTGCTTGTCGCCCTTGTGCTTGTCCTTGAGCTTCTGGATCTTCGGCTGGATCTTCTGCATGTTGCGCTGGTAGTGGACCTGCTTGACGAACAGCCGGAACAACAGCAGCCGGGCGGTGATGACCAGGAACACGATTGACAATGCCCAGGCCCAGTTGGCGCCGACCCCGATCGCGTTGAACAGGTCGTGCCAGCGCAGCAGCACCCACGAGACCGCGGTGTAGAGGAAGTTCAGCACTGGATGCTCACTCGGTACTCCTAGCGGCTGGCGGTCGCGGGACGGCCTGCGGACGCCGGCTGTCGGTGCGCAGGGTCCCGCCGCCCAACGAGCGGCGGCACGGGGTCGTGCCCGCCGCGGTGGAAGGGGTGGCAGCGCAGCAGCCGGCGCACGGCAAGCCATCCGCCACGCACCGAACCGTGCGTGCTGATCGCCTCGAGCGCGTACTCGCTGCAGGTGGGCAGATAGCGACAGCTCGGCGGACGCAGCGGGCTGACGGCCGTGCGATAGACGGTGATGAGCGTCATCAGGACCCGACCCAGCGGTGCCGGGCGCTTCATCGCTGACCGGCCACGGGTCGAGGCTCGGCGCAGAGCGCCAGGCGGTCGAACGCGCGATCGAGATCGCGGCCGAGTTCCGCCGACGACGCGCCAGCCGCAGCCGGTAGGGCGCGCACCACGGTGCCGCTGCCGACGGGCAGCCGGTCGAGCCGTCCGGCCGCCTGGGCGCGCAGGCGACGGGTGACGGCGTGACGTTGCACGCTGTTGCCGACCGCCCTGCTCACGACGAACCCGACCAGCGGTGCAGCCGGAGCGTCGCCCTCGAGCGTGCCGGCGTGATGGACGACGAGCCGGCCGCCCCGTGCGCGGAGCCCGACGCGCACGACGGAGGAGAAGTCCGTCGAGCGACGCATCCGATGCGACGGGGGCAGCACAGGAACCGGCAGCCGACGGGGTCAGGCGGACAGTTCGCTGCGGCCCTTGCGACGGCGCGCGGAGACGATGGCACGCCCGGCGCGCGTGCGCATGCGCAGCCGGAAGCCGTGCGTCTTGGCGCGGCGGCGGTTGTTCGGCTGGAAGGTGCGCTTGCTCACGGGTCAGATCTCCTGGTTCGACAGCGGTGCGGCAGCCACGGCAGTGCAGACGGCTGGACCGGGCAACGTAGGTGTTGCGGTCTGCCGTGAGCGACCGGTCCGAAGGGCGACGTCAGCCGCCGACCCACAGACCGTTCCACGGTACGGAGCCGAGCCGGTACAGGTCAAACGCGCCACTCGTCGGCGACACGCCGGGACCTATTGTCGTGCTCACAGCCCGCTAGTAGGTTCCCCTCTCGCCGCTCAATGCCGAGTGGCGCATGTGGCGGTCGCGGGACGTCGGACCCTCCGGATGGTCGGAACACGGTTCACGCCCCGCGACGCTGTTCCCGTCGCCCGTACACAGTCTGTGGACAAGGCTGTGGATTTCGGGCGACGTGCTGTCTCGTGAGAGGGTCGACCCACCGCAGCACCACCGTCGTGAACCACGTCCACCGGCCGCCCATCCTCGTGGCCACAAGATCCGCCAGCGACGTTTCAACGACACCGACATGCAGCATGGAGTGAGCCGCCCCGTGGACGACAGCGCCGAACTGGTGGCGGTATGGAACAGAGCCAGACCGCGCTTCGAGGATCCGTCGATCCGCCCACAGCAGAAGGCCTGGATCGGCCTCACCCGCCCCCTCGGCCTCGTCGAGGACACCGCGCTGCTGGCCGCGCCGAACGACTTCGCGAAGGACTACCTCGAGAACCGGCTGCGGCCCCTGATCGCCTCGGTACTGAGCGAGGAACTGGGTCGCGACATCCGCGTGGCCGTCACGGTGCAGAGCGCCGACGGCGCCGCTCCCCAGGCCGAGGACCTCGACGACGGCCTGACCACCGACGAGGACGACTGGGTCGCCGACTCCCCGCGTCCGCTGACCCCGTCCTACCGGCCCATGCACTCCGACGACGTCCGCGACACCCGCCTGAACCCGAAGTACACCTTCGACACCTTCGTGATCGGCTCGAGCAACCGCTTCACCCACGCCGCTGCGGTCGCGGTGGCCGAGGCGCCGGCGCGGGCCTACAACCCGCTGTTCATCTACGGCGACTCCGGGCTGGGCAAGACCCACCTGCTGCACGCGATCGGGCACTACGCCCAGCGGCTGCAGTCGGGCCTGCGTACGCGCTACATCTCGAGCGAGGAGTTCACCAACGACTTCATCAACTCGGTGCGCGACGACAAGATGCAGGCCTTCCAGA
>CAZZZE010000044.1:0-13233 GCA_964658365.1 uncultured Jatrophihabitantaceae bacterium | reverse complement strand
ACCCGGCCTGCTAATGCGCACCGCCACGCCGATGAAGATCGGCACGACGGTGAGCACGGCCAGCAGGATGGCGTTGCGCCGGCGGGTCAGCAGCAGGCGTACCTCGCCGCGGTACTGGCGTAGCAACGCTCCGCGGTAACGCCGGGGCGAGTCGGTCGGCGCCCTCGTCGCGACGGCTGCGTCGGCCGCGGGGGCGTCAGCGAAGGACATCGAAACCCTCGCCCGTGATCGACACGAACAGATCCTCGAGGTCGGGGCGGTCGACGTTGAGCCCGTGCAGGCGAACCCCGGCCCGCACCAGCGCGGCGGCGACGTCCTCGACCGCGTGGTCGCCGAGCCGGGCCTGCAATGCATTCCCCGTTCCGCCGTGGCCCTGCTCGGCCGTGCCGGTGCCGACGTCCAGTCCGAGCTGCGACATGACCTGCCGGGCGAGCTCGCGGTCCGGGGTGTCCACGCGGATCGACGGCGCGCCGTCGGCGAGCACCTCCTCGAGCGTGCCCTGCCTGACCAACCGGCCGCCCACCATCATCCCCACGTGCGTGGCAACCTGCTCGATCTCGCTGAGCAGGTGGCTGGACAGGACGACGGTCATGCCGTCATGGGCGAGATCGCGCACGAGCTTGCGGACCTCGCGGGTGCCCTGCGGATCGAGGCCGTTCGTCGGCTCGTCGAGGACGAGCAGTTGGCGCGGCTGCAGCAGCGCGGCCGCCAGACCGAGGCGCTGCTTCATTCCCAGGGAGTAGTTGCGGAACCGCTTGCCGGCGGCGGCAGTCAATCCGACGCGGGCCAGGGCCGCCGAGATGCGCTCGGCCGACGTGGCCGGGTCGGCAGTGGCGTCCATGACGTCCAGGCGGCGCAGGTTCTGCTCGCCGCTGATGTAGGGGTGGAACGCCGGACCCTCGATGAGGGCGCCGACGCGGGGCAGGACGTCGTCGGCCCCGCGGGGCATGCGGCGGCCGAGGACCTCGATCTCGCCGGAGTCGGCGGCGATCAGCCCCAGCAACATCCGGATCGTGGTCGTCTTGCCCGATCCGTTGGGCCCGAGGAAGCCGTAGATCGCACCGTGCGGAACGGCGAGGTCGACGTGGTCGACGGCGATCTGGTTACCGAAGCTGCGGGTCAAGCCCTGCGTGCGCACCGCGAGGTGGGAGCCACGAGGATCGGGCGCCGCTGCGTCGCTACCGGGAGCCGTGACGGAATCGGTCGCGGTCCGCGTGGAGGTCATGGCGCCGGGGTCAGCGCGGCGTGGTGGCGGCGACGTGCTCCAGCAACGCCGGGCTGACCGCACCGACGAAGGTGCGGCCGTCGGCGAGGATCACCGCGTTGACCAGGGCCGTGTGCAGCAACCGGGCACCGTCGCTGCCGATCGACGAGGTCAGCTCGTGCAGCGTCGATCCCCCCAAGCTCGTCCCGGCGCCGCGAGGTAGTTCCACGATCGTCGTCCAGCCGGTCCCGATGGTGGCGGTCTTGGGCGTGGCCGAGGGGGTCGTGCCGGTGCGGGCGGACGGCGTGGCCGGGCGAGCCTTGCCGTCGTGGCCGTGCACGCCCAGGGGATCGGCGGAGGTGGTGGCGCCCTTGGGGGTGTGGAACACGAACGTCGAGGAGGCCGGTCGGGTGTAGCTGATGGAGGTGAAACCGGTGGAGAGCGCCGGCGCCGAGCTCGCCCCGTAAACCTGCACCTGCAGCGGCAGATAGGTCTTGGCATCGACGGCGATCGTGATCCGGTGCACGGTCGAGCGGGTGTCACGTGGGCGCAGCACGAGGGTGTAGGCGTCGCGGCCGGCCACGGTGCGCGTGCTCTGGACCGACACCGCGGTGGTGGGGTTCACGGACGCGAGGGCCTTGGCCGCAGCCGCCGCCGGGGTCAGGTCGCTGGCAGCCGGGGTGCTCGCCGCGCCGGCATCGGCGTGCGCAGCCAGCGTCGTGTGGGTGACGGTGTTCGTGTCCGAGGTGTAGGTCCAGAGGTCGCGTCCGTTGTGCACGACGTCGGCCTCGGAGAGCTCGCCGACGAGGGCCAGGCGCTGCTTGCCGGCGCCGTTGGCCCACACCCGCGCTGTGTGCGTGCCGGTGAGGAACGTCTGCCACGACAGCGACGCACCGCCCTGGCCGCCCGGCAGGGTGGGCAGGCCCAGGTTCGCGGTCTCGGCCACCTGGCCCGAGAACGTGGCGTTCTGGTGCGACTGCACTGCGGCCAGCAGGTGTGCGGCGGAGATGGCGGGCAGGTCCGGGCTGGATCCGGACGCTGTGCCACCGGAGAGGGCTACCGCTACGGCGACGACGCCGCCGACGACGACGGGGGCCGCCCACGCGAGGCGACGCCGGGAACGGTCTGTGACTGCTGTGTTCACCACACCTCCAGCATGCGCCTCCTGGTCGCGATCGCACTCAGGTGGCTGTCGCGTACAGGTTCATTTCAGGTTCGCACTCAGCCGCGTCTTCCCTCCACCCATAGTTAGGCTCCCCTAACATCGTGTGGCATCCTCGTCGTCATGAGCCTCGGAACGACCTTGCTGCTGGGCTTCATCGCCGGTGTGACCATCCTGCTGGGACTGCCCGTCGGCCGGTTGCGCACCCCGCGCCCGACGCTGCGCGTTTTCCTGAACGCCACGGCTGTCGGCGTCCTGATGTTCCTGTTCTGGGATGTCCTGGCAGCTGCGTGGGAACCGATCGACGCCGCTCTCGGCTCGGTACACGACGGCACCGGCGGGTACGGCCCGGTTCTCGGTTACGGCGCCCTGTTCGCGGGTGGGCTGGCCGTGGGGCTGCTCGGTCTGGTCGGCTACGACCGGTACCTGGCCCGTGCGGCCGCCGGGAGCCGGGGCGGCCCGGGGGCGATGTCGGTCACCGAGCGCCCGGTCCGTCGCACCGGCCTGGCGACGTGGTCGCCCGGTCGGCGGCTCGCCCTGCTCATCGCGGTGGGGATCGGGTTGCACAACTTCGCCGAAGGCCTGGCGATCGGGCAGTCGGCGGCCAGCAATGAGATCGCTCTCGCCACCGTGCTCGTGATCGGGTTCGCACTGCACAACGCCACCGAGGGCTTCGGCATCGTGGCGCCCCTGGCTGCCGACGCCGAGACCGACGGCCGGCCCAGCTGGGGGTTTCTGCTGACCATGGCCCTGGTCGGTGGTGGCCCCACGTTCGTCGGCACCGCCGTCGGCCACAGCGTCACCTTCGAACCGCTCAGCGTCGCCTTCCTCACCCTGGCCGCCGGCTCGATCGTCTACGTCATCGCGCAGCTGCTGGGTGTGGCCGCCCGGGCCAAGCGGATGGACCTGGTGTCCTACGGCCTGCTGTTGGGCATCCTGGCCGGCTTTGTCACCGATGCCGTGGTCGCAGCCGGCGGCGCCTGAACGCCGGGTGCACCTCGCGCCACCGATACGACCGTCGTGCCGCGGTCCGCGCTTCGCCTCGATGTGCGTTTGGCACGGCGTACATCGTGGCTACACGACGCCCGCGGCAGGGTCGGTGACCACCGCCGAAACGGAGCATCGATGACCGCCGCAGTGCTCGGCCCCGTCCATGTCGTGATCCCCACCTACAACGAGCGGGACAACCTTCCCACGGTGCTCGAGCGGGTGCTCTCGCTGCCGGTACCCGGTCTGCGGGTTCTCGTCGTGGACGACGGCTCGCCGGACGGCACGGGTGAGCTCGCCGACGAGTGTGCGCGCGTGACCGGTCATCGCGTGCACGTGCTGCACCGGGCGACGAAGGACGGCCTGGGGCGGGCGTACGTCGCGGGTATGGGTCACGCGCTCGCGCAGGGCGCCGCGGCGGTGATCCAGATGGACGCCGATCTGTCGCATCCCGTCAGAACCATCCCGCTCATGCTCGCCACCCTGGCCGACGGGCGGGCCGACGTCGTCGTGGGGTCGCGCTACGTCGCGGGCGGCTCGACAGCCCGGGAGTGGCCGTGGCACCGGCGCCTGCTGTCGCGCGCAGCGAACTCCTACGTCGACCACGTGCTGCATCTCGGCGTCCGCGACGCGACCTCGGGCTTCAAGGCGTGGCGCGCCGACGCGCTGCGGTCGATCGACCTGCCGTCCTGCCGCTCGGACGGTTACGCGTTCCAGATCGAGCTGGCCCATCGGTGCCGGTGTCTGGGCCTCGTGGTGCAGGAGCTGCCGATCCACTTCGCCGACCGCTCCCACGGCAGGTCGAAGATGACCTTCGACGTCCAGCGGGAGGCCGCCGTGCTGCCCTGGCGGTTGCGCCGCCGCGGCCTGCCGGTGTCCGAGGCTGTGGCGGACGGCCCGTCTCCAGCCGAGGCGCTCGTCGCAGATCGCTGAGCCGGTGTCGATGACCGCGCGACCCCTTCTGGTGACGGTGGGCGGAGCGCTTCGCCGCCCCGGCCCGGCCGCTGCGCTCGTCTTCGTCGTCGCGGTCGCCGCCCGGATCTCGATGGTGTACCTGCGCGGCGGAAGTCTGGCCGACAGCCCGAGCTACGACACGGCCGTCTACTACGCGGCCGCCGACGCGCTCCTGCACGGCCGGCTGCCCTACCACGACTTCACGCTCGTGCACCCTCCCGGCATCATGCTGGCGCTGACGCCGTTCGCCGCGCTCGGCCGACTGACGACCGACCACATCGGCTTCGCCGTCGGTGGCCTGGCGTGGATGGTCCTGGGGGCCGGGAACGCGGTGCTGGTGCTGCGGATATCGCGACGCCTGCAGCTCGGTCAGGCTGCCTCCGTGATCGGTGGGTTGGCCTACGCGCTGTGGTATGAGTCCATGCGCACCGAGTACGCGCTACGCCTGGAACCGCTCGGCAACTGCCTGGTGCTGCTGGGCCTGCTCGCCTTCGTGGAATCCGCACGCTCCCCGCGACGCTGGATCCCGGTCGCCTGCGGTGCTGCACTGGGCGCGGGCGCGAGCGTCAAGATCTGGTACGCCGTGCCGCTCGTCCTGGTGCTCGCGTGGCACGTCGTCGATCGGCGCAGGCGCTCGCAGCTCGCGCTGGCCGCAGCGGGCGCGCTGGCCGCGCTGCTCGCCGTCGACGGTCCGTTCTTCCTCTACGCGCCGAGCAGCATGTGGCACATGGTCGTCACCGACCAGTTCGGGCGCCCGCACACGAGTGGCAACCCGATCCGGCGTCTGGCCAACGTCGCGACCGACGGGCAGACGACAGCCCACACGTCGGCCGCGGTCATCGGGATGGTTGTCGGCATCGGCGGCATCGCCTTCCTGGCGCTGTGCACGCTCGCCTGGCGCGGCGGCGCCGCCCGCCTGTGCTGCGTCCTGCTCGTCGCGCAGCTGGCCGTGCTCGTGAGCGCGCCGACGTACTTCCTCTACTACTCCGACTACCTGACCCCCGCGCTGTCGATCACGGTGGCGGCCGCGGCTGCTCAGCTGCTCCGGGCCGGCGCGCGGCGCTCGTTGGTCGCCCGCGGCCTGTTCGGCGCGACCGCCTGGCTGCCCGCCGTCGCCGCCGCGGCGTCGGTCGTGCTGATCGACACCGTCAACCCGCTGCGCGCGGTGTCACCGGCACCCGACCGGAACCTGCAGGCGGCGGTTGCGTCGGCGCGGTGCGTCCAGTCCGACACCCCGATGGCCCTGATCCAGCTCGACGTGCTGAGCCGGGACCTCGCCAACGGCTGCCAGGTCTGGGTGGACGTGATCGGGCGGACCTACCAGGCGCCGCTCGAGCCGACCGGCACTGTGCACGGGCGGCCGGCGACGCGAAAGACCTACGCACCCTGGCAACGGGCCATCCACCGCTACCTGACGTCAGGGCAGGCGGTGGTGGTCCTGGACCCGCACGCAGCCGGAATCGCCGCGAGCACGCTGCACCTCGTCGAGAAGGGCCGGGTAGTGGCGCACGCCGACGGCTACCGGGTGCACCGAGGGTGATGCGGGCTCAGCGCAGGGCGGTCGTCACGATCGGCAACCCCAGGACAATGGCCTCGAGACAATGGCCTCGAGCACCACCATGACGGGGTACGGGTTCGCGACGGCGCCGGTGAAGGTCACCGCGTCTCGATGCCGAGTCCTGTCGCCGTCCTACGCTGCTCGGCGAGGTTGCGGCCCCGCGCACCCAGCTGCGTCATCGCACGCGGCTACGTGCACCGCGGACCGACCTGCTCAGCGCCGCGCACGGCGCCGGTCCTGGACGTAGTGCACGGCGACCGGAAGCAGGCTGAGCACCACGACGGCGACGACCAGGTAGTCGACGTAGCCCTTGTTGCGGCGGACGAAGCCGACGTGTCCGAGGGCGTGCCCGAGCAGCAGCATGCCGTCTGCCCAGACGATGCCGCCGACCGTGCTGTAGATCGCGTACCTGCGCAACGGCATGCGACCGACGCCGGCCAGCACCGTGGCGACCGTCCGCACGATCGGCACGAATCGTCCGATCAGGATCGTGCGCGCACCGAACCGGTCGTAGAACCGATGGGAGCGTTCGATGTTCTCGGGTCGGAACAGGGCCGAGCGCGGCCGGTCGAACACGACCGGGCCGGCCCGGTAACCGATGACGTACCCGACCAGGTTGCCGGCGACGGCGGCTACCGGCGCCACGACCAGGAACGCGGTGAGGGGCGTCGAGATCGCGCCGGTCGCGATGCTGATTCCGGCGGCGAACAGCAACGTGTCACCGGGCAGGAAGAAGCCGATGAGCAGCCCGCACTCGGCGAACAGCACGACGGCCAGGATCAGCAGGGCACTGGATCCGGACAGCAAGGTGTCCGGGCTGATCGGATTGGCGACGATGTGCACTGCGCCGAACCTAGTCAGCGAAGATGTAGCGGCCATGTCGCTGAGGTTTGCACGGCGGTTCGGTCATTCGGCCTCGATGCGGTCCCGCTTGGTCACGGAGAGGTAGACGACCACCGCGACGATGCAGGACAGGAACAGCACGCTGGTCCAGAGCGTCCCCAAGCCGAGCCCGCCGTCGGCCTTCGCCGACGCAAGGTAGTCGCCGATGTTCGCGCCGAGTGGGCGGGTCAGGATGTAGGCCAGCCAGAACGACAGGACCGCGCCGGCCCCCAGCCGCCAGGCGGCGAACACGGCCAGGATGAGTCCGGTCGGCAGCAGCACCGCGGTACCCGGGGTCCAGCCGGTGAGCTCGAGCGTCCAGTCGCCGGCGGCCGTGCCCAGGGCGAAGGTGACGAGCACGGTCAGCCAGTAGAAGCTCTCGCGGGGTGTCGTCACGATCGAGTGGATGGACAGCGTCCGCTCGCGGCTGTACCAGAGCCCGAAGACGAGGGCGAGCGTGACCGCGAACACGGTGGTGCTGATCCACAGCGCCACGCCGTGCCCGTCGGTCAGGTTGTCGGTGAGCAGCGTCCCGACCACGCTGATCAGCACGACGCAGAGCCAGTACACGCCCGGCACGTAGCGGGGGAGTCGGAACTGCGCGACGAGCGCGGCGACCAGCGCGGCCGAGAATACGAGGGTGGTGTTCGTCAGCCCGAAGCCGAGGGTCGAGTTGATGTAGTCGGCGAAGCTCTCGCCGACCGTCGTGCAGAGGATCTTGATGACCCAGAAGTAGACCGTGACCTCGGGGACCTTGTTGAGCATTCGTCGACGGTTGGGCAGCAGTGTCTGGGTGTCCATGCGGCAACCCTGGGGTCCGCACTCTGAACGGTGCCTGACCGCGCAGCGCGGTGGCGGTCAGGCTCGATTCAGCCTGACCGGGTCACGCTTGTCCGGAGCCGGCGTCTGCCCGAGGCGTCAGGCGTGCGCGAAGGGGTGGCCCGCTATGTCCCTGACCGATGGCGAGCGGCGCAGCCTTTCGGAGATCGGGTCGTCATTGCAACGGTCCGATCCGGTGCTGACGCGCCGCTTGTCGCGGGGCAGGATCCGGCCGCGGACGGTCGACGTGGTCACGGCCGTCGTCGCCGTCGTCCTGCTGGCCTCGTTTGCCGTCGGCATCGCCTTCCAGCTGCGCATCGTGTGTGCGGTGGACTGGACCGCCGCCTTCGGGTTGGCGTTGGTGCGGGCGATCTATGCGGATGACGAATACTGACGCAGTGGGTTCCCAGCGCATTCTCGTGGTCGAGGACGACCACGAGTTGCGGACGCTGCTGGCGCGCGGGCTGCGCTCGCACGACTTCGACGTCGTCACCGCGGTCGACGGTCGGACGGCCCTGCGCAGCGTCGACGAGCCCCCGGACGCGGTCATCCTCGACATCGGCCTTCCGGACTCCGACGGGCGCGACGTGTGCCAGGCCCTGCGCAGCCGCGGCGTCGACGCGCCCGTCATCTTCCTGACCGCCCGTCGCGACGTGCACGACCGGCTCGTCGGTTTCGCATCGGGGGGCGATGACTACCTGACGAAACCCTTCTCCTTCCCCGAACTGCTCGCCCGCCTGCAGGCGCTGCTGCGCCGCCACGTCCGCCCCGTCGTCGATGCCCCGGACAGGCTGCAGGTGGACCCGGTCTCGCACTGCGTCGTGTGGTCGCTCAACCGCGCGGAACTCTCCCCGATCGAGTACAAGCTGTTGGCCCGACTGCTGGCCGACGACATGGAGGTCGTACGTCGCCAGCAGCTGCGGGAGGTCGGATGGCCGCACGGGGCGATCGTGTCGGACAACACCCTGGATCAGTACCTCAGCAAGCTGCGGCGCAAGCTGGTCGACGTCCGCGCGCCCTACGCGATCCGTTCCTCGCGCGGCGTGGGGTACCAGGTCGTGCCGACCCGGTGAGTCGCCGGTTGCGCGTTCGCACCCTGCGCACCCGCGTCTCGCTGCTCGCTCTCGCCGTCATCACGGTCTGGCTGGTCATCCTGGCGACGGCCCTCGATCTCGTGCTGGTGTCGCGCCTGAACCGGCAGGTGGAGGACGGGCTCCGGGTGCGGGCCCAGGCCGCGTCGGCCACCGTCGTCGTCCGCGACGGCAGCGTTGTCGGGGTGCGCGAGTCCGCGACGGACAGCGAGTTGGACAGCAGCATCTGGGTGTTCGGCAGCGACGGAACCGTGATCTCCCGCCCGCCGAGCGCGGCCAGGATCCAGCGGGCTTCCGCGGAGCTGGCCGGCACACCCACGCACTTCGCCGACCGCTATGACCGTCGCTTCTACGTACTGCCGGTGACCGCGGCGGGGCACGTCGTGGGATCCGTCGTCGCGGCCGCCGATCTGGATCCCTACGAACGCACCAGGGACACCATCCTGATCGGCGTCGGCCTCGTCACCGTGTTGCTGCTGCTCGGCGCGTACCCGGCCCTGCGCTTCGCCACCGGCCGTGCGCTTCGTCCGGTAGGCGAGATGACGAGGCAGGCTGCGGAATGGGGCGTGGTCGCCCCCGACGAACGCTTCGGCGGCGACCAGCGCTACGTGGAGCTGGAGTCCCTCGCGCACTCCCTGGACGAGTTGCTCGGCCGGCTCGCGGCCGTGCTGCGCCACGAGCGGCACCTGTCCGCGGAGCTCTCGCACGAACTGCGTACGCCCCTGGCGCGAGTGGCCGCTCAGGTCGAGTTGATGATGGACACGGCCGACGTCACCCAGCGTCAGGAACTGCACGAGATCCGGGCCAATTGTGCGGCCATGGACAGCATCATCGACACCCTGCTGAGCGCCGCCCGCAGCGAGCTGGCCGGTGTCGTCGGCAGGTCCGAGGTGGACGTCGTACTGCGCGAGTTCGCCACCCCCGTCGGCCGCCCAAGGGTGGTCGTGGATGCCGGTGCGATCTCGGTGGGGGTCGACGACACCGTCGTCACGCGCATGCTCGCGCCGGTCGTCGACAACGCACGCCGCTACGCGGCCACGACGATCACGATGACCGCCCGCCAGCACGGCAGCGTGGTCGAGATCGACGTCAGCAACGACGGGCCGCGGTTGCCGCCCGAGCTGGCCGAACGGGTCTTCGAACCTGGCTTCAGCTCGCGCGACGACGGCCACGACGGGGTGGGTCTCGGGCTGGCCCTGGCCCGCCGGTTGGCGCGCTCGGCGGACGGTGACCTCGTTGTCGACGATTCCGGCAGTCGGACGACCTTCCGGCTCACCCTGCCCGTGGGGTGAGCCGGACCGGATGCAGCGCGCAGGTCGCGCCGTCGCCGCACGGCCTGGGCACGGGCGGTCAGCCGGGCGGGGGTTCGGGCAGCTGCGCCGGCGCGCCGAGCAGCGTGGCCAGGACGACTGCGGTGAGGGCCTCCGCGCACAGGAGCCCGACCAGGACCGTCACCTGGAACCGGGCGGCCACCGTGGCGTTCGCGCCGCCCAGCAGCGCCCCGACGAACGCCCCCGGCAGCGTGACGAGCCCGACGGTGCGCGTCTGGTCGAGGGCCGGCACCAGCGCCTCGACGACGGCCGAGCGGGCCACGTCCCGGACGGCCTGACGGGGTGTCGCCCCCAGCGACAGCCAGGCTTCGATCTCGTCACGACGACGGTGCAACCCGTCTGCGAGACGCCGCCCGGTCAACGTCGCTGCGGTCATGCAACCGCCGATGACAATGCCCGCCACCGCCACCAGGTTGCGCACGTCGCGCTGGAGGATCGGGACGCCGACCACGAGTCCGACGACCACGAGGGCCCCCGCGGCGCAGGCGATCGTCACGGCGCGCAGCGCGTGCGGGTGGCCGGTTATCCGGCGGCTGGCGGTGCCGACGGCCACGGTGAACATCACGGCCACGACGCCGGCGGCGGCCGGCGGGTACGCGAACGCACCGCGCAGGGCCACCGCGACCACGGCGAGCTGGACGACCGCACGCGCAGACGCCCGGAGCACCGCAGCGCGTAACGGAATGCGCCCGAGCGTCAGGACCGCGACGGCGATCGCGGCCAGCACGAGCAGCCCGAGGCCCAGACGCAGGTCGGCGATCACGGCGGGACTGGCTGACTCGCCCCTGGACGAAGTGGGAACGAGTCGGTCACGTGCACGATCCGCATCGCCGAGCACTCCGTACTGGTGGTCCAGGGCCCGTCGGGCGCGGGTGGCGACCACGGTCCCCGGCCGGGATGTAGGCACCATGTAGGGGCGGCTACATCGACGCTTCATCAAGCGTCGACACGATGGGTCGGTGACTCACCTCAGCTGGTTGGAAGCCGGAGTTGTCGGAGCGTTCCAAGGGGTCAGTGAACTGTTCCCGGTCAGCAGCCTGGGCCACAGTGTCCTGATCCCGGCGATCGTCGGCGGCTCGTGGCAACGCGATCTGAACGTGCGGTCACCGGAGTCGCCCTACCTGGCGTTCATCGTCGGCCTGCATGTCGCCACTGCGCTGGCACTGATCGTCTACTTCCGGCGGGACTGGGCCCTGCTGATGCGCGGTCTCTACACCTCCGTGCGGCACCGGCGGATCCGCGAGCCCGAGGAGCGGCTGATCTGGCTGCTGATCCTGGCCACCATCCCTGTCGGTATCGCCGGCCTCCTGCTCGAGCACACCTTCCGCACCCACCTGGCCACGCCGACGCTGACCGCGATCTTCCTCATCGTCAACGGGGTGCTGCTCGAGCTGTCGCAGCGCCTGCAGCGGCGGCAGGCTGGCCCGGGCAGCGGGCCGCCGGCGCTGCACGACACCGAGGTGGACGTTGCGCTGTCCCGACGACCGGTCGGGCAGTCCGTGCTGGTCGGTGCCGCCCAGGTCGCGGCTCTTGCCCCGGGGATCAGCCGTTCAGGCATCACCATGGCGGCCGGCGTCACCGCGGGGTGGGGCAACCAGCAGGCGGCCCGGTTCTCCTTCCTGCTCGCGACGCCGGTGATCCTGGCCGCGGGGGTGCTGAAGGTGCCCGATCTGTTCGGTCCGCTCGGCAACGGCATCCGCGGCCAGGTGCTGTTCGGCAGCGTGCTGTCCGGTATCGGGGCCTACCTGGCCGTCCGCTTCCTCGACCGCTGGTTCGCCAACCGCACCTTGCGGCCGTACGCGCTGTACTGCGTCATCGCCGGGATCGTGGCCCTCGTGCTGGTGCGCGCCGGCGTGACGATCCTCTGACGCGATGCTGCGCCGGTTTCTCGCCGTGCTCGCCTCGATCGCAGCGCTGCTGATCCTGAGCCCGGTCGTGACCGACCGCGCCGAGGCGGTGGTCGAGACCGCCGTCGCGGCCACGGGGGAGACCCGCCTGCCGGCTGCCACCGCGAATCAGGGGCTCACGGTCGTGGGCCACGGTGACCGTCTCCTGACCCGCGGACATCGCAGCATCCCGGCGCGGTTGCGGGCTCTCGGTTGGGTGCACATCGGCGACCCGGACTCCGCCGGTGGCCTGGTCGTCGACGCCTACCAGGGGAGGAGGGGCGCGGCCAGCAAGGCGTTCGCCGTGACCTACGCCGACGGCGCGCACGCACTCCTCGTGCACCCGCTCGCGCCGGGGGAGAGCTACCACAATTCGTTCGTAGCCATCTCGCCGGACGCCCGGTGGCTGGTGGCCGGCGGGTGGGGGATCGTCCACCGGTTGCTCGTCTTCGCCTTGCCGACGCAGGCGCCGCAGACCCCTGTACGGACGCTGCCACTGGCGGGCGTGATCTCGCTGGGTCATCCGGTCCGCAACGTCCAGGGCTGCGACTTCAGCGCACCTGCGCGCCTGCTCTGTTCGACGAACGACATGTCGACCTCGCTGTTCCCGGTGCGGCGCCAACTGCTGTCGCTGGACCTCAAGCACCCGGTGCACGGCGGCCAGTCCCGCGCGTCCGTCCACCTCGTCGGCAGTGCGCCGGCGCAGGACGTGTGCGCCGGCGCCAGTGGCGAGGTCGAGGGGATCGACGTCACCGACGGCATCGTGCGCGTCGCGGTCAACTCGCCCTGCTCGCCGGTCACCGAGGTGTTCAGCTACCCGAGCGACGCGCGGTGGTGGCCGGCGGACGACATCGACCTGCGGCCGGTGTGGACCGGTGCGCCACCCTTCGTCGACGTGGTGGTCGAGCGCTCGTGGCGATGACCGCACGGCGCACGGATGCGCACGCCGTGCGCCTGCCGCGTCTGACTGCGGCACGACGCGGACCGTGGCCACTGGTCGTCGCCGCGACGGCGGTCGTGTGCCTGATCGCGTTGCGGCCCGACCGCGGCGACGTGGAGATCTACCGTCAGGGCGGACGTGCGGCGGTCACGACCGGCGCGGTGTTCGCCTACCAGCAGCAAGGGCACGGGTTCACCTACCCGCCCTTCGCGGCCCTGGTCATGGCCGTGCTCGCCTGGCTCCCCAACCGGGCTATGTGGGGTGTTTTCGTGCTGGGCGGCGTCGGGGCGCTCGGCGTCGTGCTGGCGCTCTCGGCACCGGGCATCTTCGGTGCCGCCCGGCGCCGCGTCGGCAACAGCACACTGGGCCTCGCGGCGCTGGTCATCAGCGAGCCGGTCGTCACCACGCTGCGGTTCGGC
>CAZZZE010000043.1:0-13285 GCA_964658365.1 uncultured Jatrophihabitantaceae bacterium | reverse complement strand
ACGTAGTCGGTGCGGTACTGCGCGACCAGGTCGCGGTGCTCGCTGCTTCTGGTGACCGCGGCCAGGTGGTCGACAGCGACGCGGAACAGGTGCTGCGCCGCGGCCGCAATCCCCGGGTGGTCGAGGCCCGAGCGAGCCGCGAGCTGCCACCACCCGCTGGTGTCGGGTAGCCGCCGGCGCAGCTCGACGCAGGCGTCAGCGCTCGTCGCGGACGCCACCACGAGCGTGGCGACCTGCCGAAACAGGACAGGCAGGGCGTCGAGCACCCGCAGCTCGAGCCAGCCGCGCGGCCGCACGGGTGGGAACAGCGTCGACAGGTGGTAGCGCAGGTCGTCGAGGGTCGGCCGGCCGAGCTCGTGACCGTGGGCCAGCCAGGCCCCGAAGGTCAACCCCGGCAGCAGCGCCGTCCCTGTCGGTGCGGGCCGGTTGACGAACAGCACGTCCGCGCGCAGGGCGTAGTCGAGCCAGGCCTGCGGCGGCGGCAGGTCCGTGCGGACGGGCCGTGTGCGCGCGGGGTCGATGCGCCACCAGATGCCCTGTCGCAGGGAGGTCCAGCGGGTGCCGTCCAGCCCGACCCCGGGGGAGTTGGCGAACGCCGCCACGAGCAGCGGCGCGATCTGGTGGACGAGGCGCCAGCGCGAACACGGGTCGCCGCCGTCGTTGCTGATGTTGACCTGTGTCGACGCGGTGTTGCACATCATCCACGCGCCCGGCCCGCGCTGGGCGGCGAAGAAGCGCTCCATCGCGGCGTAGCGCGGCTGGGCGAGCACCCGGACCGGCGGGCGGCGATCGTCGACGGCGACCGTCGCGGTGGCCAGGCCCAGCGAATCCAGGCGTGCTGCCAGCGCCCGCTCGTCGGCCCGTACGGCATCGAACAGCTCGTCGGGGCTGCGGTGAGGCAGGCTCGACAGCTCGACCTGGCCGCCTGGCTCGAACGTGACGCGGCCGCCGGACGGCATCGCCGCCGCCAGCACGAGGTCGATGTCTGCCTGCGTCGGGCGGGCTAGGACGTTGTCGCGCCGGTGCAGCGGCCACTCGAGCTCGAGCCCGAAGCGCTGCTCCTCGGCGGGGTGGAACAGCGACGCGCACAGCTGGTGCGCGTCGGCCATCGTCAGCGGCGGCCCCGCCTCGGGCATCGCGGAACGTCCTGTCGTCGAGGGCGGCGGAGGGACCCGCCGGTGCCGACGGTAGGCGTCGAATCGGATAGCGACAAGTAGTTGACTGCTAAGAAGATTAGGCCTAGCGTATCGGGCAGATTGTTAGCTGTACCACACCGAGAAGTCGATCTTCGCGAGAGGTGACGAGCCATGAGCGGTCCGTTGGCCGGCGTCCGGGTCATCGACCTGGCGTCGATGATGTCGGGCCCGTGGGCGGCGGACATCCTCGGTGACCAGGGCGCCGACGTGATCAAGGTCGAGGTGCCCGGCAAGGGCGACCACGTCCGCTCGCTGCCCAACCGGTCCGGTGACATGTCGGCGATGTTCGTCAACGTCAACCGGTCCAAGCGTTCGATCACGCTGAACCTCAAGAGCGCCGAGGGCGTCGAGGTGCTCACCCGGCTCGTGGCCGAGGCCGACGTCGTGGTGCAGAACTTCCGCCCCGGGGTCGTCGAGCGGTTGGGCATCGGTTTCGACGAGCTCTCGAGCGTCAACCCCCGGCTCATCTACCTCTCGATGAGCGGCTTCGGCGAGGTCGGCCCGGACTCCAACCAGCGGGTGTACGACCCGCTCATCCAGGCCCTCACCGGGCTCACCACCATCCAGGCCGGCTCCGACGCCGAGCGCCCGCGCCTCGTGCGCACGATCCTGCCCGACAAGCTCAGCGCCGTCGTCGCCGCGCAGGCGCTCACCGCGGCCCTGTTCGCCCGCGAGCGCACCGGCCGCGGCCAGCACGTCCGGCTGTCGATGCTCGAGAGCGTGCTGTCCTTCCTGTGGGCGTCGGACATGGGGGCGTTCACCTTCGCCGACAAGCCGGTGCCGATCGAGCAGGGCGGCAGCTTCATCGACCTCATCTACGAGACCGCAGACGGCTACATGACCATCGCCACCAACAGCAACGCCGAGTGGCAGTCGCTGTGCCGGGCGGTCGGCCACCCGGAGTGGATCGAGGACCAGCGCTTCGCCACCCCGATCGGCCGCTCCGACCACATCGACGAGCGGCTCGCGCTCGTGCAGTCAGTGCTGTCGACGAAGTCCACCGACGAGTGGATGAAGCTCATGCACGAGTTCGACGTCCCCGCCGCGCCGACGCTGACCCGCGCGCAGGTCATCGAGCACCCGCAGGTGCTGGCGACCGGGATCATCGTCGAGTCCGAGCACCCGGTCGCCGGCCGGCTGCGGCAGGCCAGGGTGCCGGCCCGCTTCAGCGACACCGTCCCCGAACCCCCGCGCGGCGCCCCCCGTCTCGGCGAGCACAACGCCGAGGTCCTCGCCGAGCTCGGTTACGACGACGCCGACCTCGCCGCGCTGGTCGAGCGTGGCGTCGTCGGCTCCGAACACCAGCAGGCCCGGCCCGTCGCCGTCTGACACATCCACCATCAACAGAAAGCAGACCATGTCCACCGTCCTGGTCGTCGGCGCTGACCGCGGCATCGCCGCCAGCATCTCCCGGCTGCTGCACGAGCGAGGCGACACCGTCATCGCCGCCTGCCTCGTCGGCAACGACGAGCTCGCCGCGAAGGGGGTCACCGTCGTCGGCGACGTCGACGTCACCTCTCAACCGTCGATCGAGGCGTTCGCCGCGAAACTCACCGCCGACGACGTCCGCCTCGACGTCGTGTTCCACGTCGCCGGAGTCCTCGGCCTCGACGAGCTCGGCTCGATCGACTACGACGACGTCCGGCGGCAGCTCGAGATCAACACGATCGGCCCGCTGCGCACGATCGAGGCCGTCCGCACCCTGCTGCACGAGGGGTCGAAGGTCGGCATCCTCACCAGCCGCGTCGGCTCGCTCGGCGACAACACCTCGGGCGGCATGTACGCCTACCGCGTCTCGAAGGCCGCCGCCAACATGGTGGCCCTCAACCTGCACCACGACCTGTCCAAGCGGGGCATCAGCGTGCTCGCCCTGCACCCGGGGATGGTCGCCACCGACCTCACCAAGGACTATCCGGGCGACTTCGACTACATCACCCCCGACACCGCCGCCGCGGGGCTGATCGCCGACCTCGACAACCTCACACCCGAGAACTCCGGGCGCTTCCAGCACTCCAACGGGGACTTCCTGCCCTGGTAACCGGCACCACCTCTCCACCACCGTCGCTGCAGAAGGGATCCATCACATGATCACCATCTACGGGTACGTTCCGGCGTTCGGCGTGCCGGACATCAGCCCCTACGTCACCAAGGTCATCAACTACATGACCTTCACCGGGCTCGAGTTCGAGCACAAGTCGCAGGACCTCGCCACGCTCGACCAGGACTCACCCACCGGCAAGCTGCCCTACATCATCGAGAGCGACGGCACCAAGATCGCCGACTCGAACACGATCATCGCCTACTTCAAGGACCGCTACGGCGACAAGCTCGACGCCGACCTCTCGCTGCCCGAGCGGGCCAACAACCTGGCCTGGAACCGGCTCATCGAGGAGCACCTGTACTGGAGCGGGATCATCGAGCCGCGCTGGCGCCTCGACGAGGGCTGGGAGACCTACATCCCCTACATCGTGCAGGGCGCCGAGGTGACCCCCGAGCTGCGCGCCGGTCTCGACGCGTTCCGCCAGCGCATCCTCGACGAGTTCAACGGCCAGGGCATGGGCCGGCGCACCTCGGAGGTCGTGCAGGACTTCTTCCGGGCCGACATCGACGCGCTCTCGGACTACCTGGGCGACAAGAAGTACTTCACCGGCGACCGGCTGCGCTCGCTCGACGCCTCGGTCTACTCGACGCTCAAGCACATCGCGCTGCAGCCGCACCCGTGGCCCGGCACCGGCTACGTGCAGAGTAAGCCGAATCTCGTCGCCTACCTCGACCGCCTCAACGCCGAGTTCGGCATCTGACCCACGTCGAGGAGCCGGGCGACGCCGTGATCGACCTCTACTACTACACCAGCCCGAACGTCCGCAAAGTGCTGATCGCGCTCCAGGAACTCGAGTTGCCTTACCGGATCGTATGGACGGACATCACGGCCGGCGAGCAGTTCACGCCCGAGTACCTCGAGATCAACCCGAACGGCAAGGTGCCGGCGATCGTCGATCACGACGGTCCCGGCGGCCAGCCGATCGCGCTGTTCGAGTCCGGCGCGATCCTGCTGTACCTGGCCGAGAAGACGGGCCGGCTGCTACCCGCCGATCCGGCGCAGCGGTGGCAGGCGATCTGCTGGACGATCTGGCAGGTCGCCAATCACGGGCCGCTCGCCGGGCAGGCGGCGCACTTCGTCAGCCACGCCCCCAAACAGGGCATCGAGGACGACTACGCCCGGGGGCGCTACGTCGGCGAGGCGCGCCGCCTCTACCAGGTGCTGAGCGACCGGCTGGCCGACGAGGACTACCTGGCCGGCGAGTTCTCGATCGCCGACATCGCCGCCTTCCCGTGGGCCCGGGTCGCGTCGGGGCACGGCATCGACATCGCGGCCGAGTTCCCGCTCGTCGCGTCGTGGATGCAGCGCATCGCAGCCCGGCCCTCGGCGCAGGTCCGCATCACCGACCCGCGCGAAGCGGCAGCCCGCAACCACCGCTACACCGCCGAGCAGTTCGCGACGCTCTTCCGCCCGAACACCGCCGCCCGCCCCACGTTGAAGGACTGACCGCATGACGTCCACAGACCTGCGCCCCCCGGGCACCGCCGACCTCGACAGCGGGACCCGCGCGCTGCCGGTGGTGAACCCGGCCAACGCATCGGTGTTCACCACCGTTGCGGCCTCGGGCGCCGACGACCTCGACCGCGCCGTCCGGGCGGCTGCGCACGCGGCGACGACCTGGCGCGCCACCCCGCTGGCCGACCGGCAGGCCGCCCTGCTGCGCCTGGTGGCGGTCGTCCGCGAGCACATCGACGAGCTCGCCCGGCTGCTGACCCTCGAGCAGGGCAAGCCGCTGGCGAAGGCCCGCGGCGAGATCAACTCGGGCCTGGCCTACTGCGAGCGGTACGCAGCGATGCAGCTGCCGGTCGAGGTCGTGCGCGACGACGCCGCCGAGCGCATCGAGATCCACCGCGTGCCGGTGGGTGTCGTCGGTGCGATCACCGCGTGGAACTACCCGCTGCTGCTGGCGATCTGGAAGATCGCTCCGGCGCTGGTGGCCGGCAACCCGGTCATCGTCAAGCCTTCGCCGTACACGCCGGTCGCCACCCTGCGCCTCGGCGAGCTCGCCCAGGGCGTGCTGCCCGCCGGCGTGCTGCAGGTGCTGGCCGGCGGCGACGACCTCGGCCGTGCCCTCACCACGCACCCACTGATCAACAAGATCTCGTTCACCGGGTCCGAGCGCACCGGCAAGGCGATCATGGCCAGCTCGGCGGCCACCCTCAAGCGGCTGACGCTCGAGCTCGGCGGCAACGACGCCGGCATCGTGCTCGACGACGCCGACCCGGACGTGATCGCCAATGATCTGTACTGGGGCGGGCTGTCGAACTGCGGCCAGGTGTGCGCCGGGCTCAAGCGGCTCTACGTCCCTGAACGCCTCGCCGGGCAGATCGAGGACGCGCTGGCCGCGGTCGCGGCCACGGTGGTCGTCGGCGACGGCACCGTCGAGGGCGTCGACATGGGGCCGATTCAGAACGCCGCGCAGCTGCGTCGGGTGCAGGGCCTGCTGGCAGCGGCGGTCGATCGCGGCGCCGACGTCTACTTCCAGGGCGCGGCACCCGACGGGCCCGGCTACTTCCACCCCGTCACCCTCGTGCGCGCCGCGACCGACGACATGGCGCTGGTGGCCGAGGAGCAGTTCGGCCCCGTGCTGCCGATCCTCACCTACACCGACCTCAACGATGCGGTGGCCCGCGCGAACGCCAGCGATCTCGCGCTCGGCGCCTCCGTGTGGTCGTCGGACGAAGGTCGCGCGGCGGAGGTCGCTGGCCGCGTCGAGGCCGGGACGGTGTGGGTGAACCAGCACCCGATGCTCTCGCCCGACACCCCGTTCGGCGGGCTGAAGCAGTCCGGGCTGGGCGTCGAGTCCTCGATCCACGGCCTGCTCGGCTACACCGACATCTCCGTCCTGCGCATCAAGCACTGACCGTCAGCCATCAGCATCTCGAAGGGACCACACCATGCTGCTGAACCGCGACGACTGGTACGAGACCTCCCGCGCCCTCGACTGGACGCTGTCCTACGTCGAGCCGGACGACGCGTTCCCCAGGAGCTGGAGCGGCGCGAAGGGCATCCCGGCCGACGCGTGGGCGGCGTGGGAGGAGCCGTTCCGCGTCTCCTACCGCGACTACGTGCGCATCCAGCGCGAGAAGGAGACCGGCGTCAAGGCGGTCAGCAACGCGCTGGTGCGCTCGGGCACCTACGAGAAGCTCGACCCCGCGCACGTCGCCGCCTCGCACCTGCACATGGGCACCACCTGCATGGTCGAGCACATGGCGGTCACCATGCAGAGCCGCTTCTGCCGCTTCGCGCCGACGCCGAAGTGGCGCAACCTGGGCGTGTTCGGGATGCTCGACGAAACCCGCCACACCCAGCTGGACATGCGGTTCTCGCATGACCTGCTCAAGCACGACGAGCGCTTCGACTGGACGCAGAAGGCCTTCCACACCAACGAGTGGGGCGTGCTGGCGGTCAAGAACTTCTTCGACGACGCGATGCTCAACGCCGACTGCGTCGAGGCGGCGCTGGCCACCAGCCTGACCGTCGAGCACGGGTTCACCAATATCCAGTTCGTCGCGCTCGCCGCCGACGCGATGGCCGCCGGCGACATCAACTGGTCGAACCTGCTGTCCTCGATCCAGACCGACGAGGCCCGGCACGCCCAGCAGGGCTTCCCCACGCTCGACGTGCTGATGGAGCACGACCCCGAGCGGGCGCAGCAGGCGCTCGACGTCGCGTTCTGGCGGGCGACCAGGCTGTTCCAGACGCTGACCGGCCCGGCGATGGACTACTACACGCCGCTCGACCAGCGCAAGATGTCGTTCAAGGAGTTCATGCTCGAGTGGATCGTGAACCACCACGAGCGGATCCTCGAGGACTACGGGCTGAAGAAGCCGTGGTACTGGGACCAGTTCCTGCACTCGCTCGAGAACGGCCACCACGCGATGCACATCGGCACCTGGTACTGGCGGCCGACGCTGTTCTGGAAGCCGAACGCCGGGGTGTCGAAGGACGAGCGCGAGTGGCTCGTCGAGAAGTACCCCACGTGGCAGGAGAACTGGGGCGTGCTCTGGGACGAGATCACCAAGAACATCAACGAGGGCCACGTCGAGGCCACGCTGCCCGAGACCCTGCCGGCACTGTGCAACCTCACCCAGCTGCCGCTCGGTTCGGCGATGTCGCGCCACGATCTGGCCCCGCACGAGCTCGTGTACAACGGCCGGCTCTACCAGTTCGACTCCGAGATCTCGAAGTGGTGCTTCGAGCAGGACCCCGAGCGTTACGCCGGCCACCAGAACTTCGTCGACCGGTTCATCGGCGGGCAGATCAGCCCGCCCGACCTCGGCGGCGCGCTCGGCTACATGGGCCTGACGCCGGAGGTCATGGGCGACGACGTCTACCAGTACGCCTGGGCCGCCACGATGGCCGGCGCCACTTCGGCCTGACCCGTCCGACGAACACGCGAAAGGAGCAAGCGATGGCAGCGTTCCCGATCACCGGCCGCTTCGTCGGCGACTTCGTGCCGCACCTGGTCGCGGTCGACACCGAGGACACCATCGAGCAGGTGGGCGCGAAGATCGCCGCGTTCAGCGTCGGGCACCGCCTCCCGCGGCCGGAGGTCGACCGCGGGTACGAGGTGCTCATCGACGACGAGCTGGTGGCCCCCGACGCCCTGTTCGGGACGGTCCTTGCAGAGCGCGGGCTGCCGCCGCTGAAGTGGGTCGACGCCCGGTTCCGGGAGCCCGTCGATGCCTGACACCGACGAGGGCTTCGTCGAACTGCTCGAGCAGGACTCGCTCTGGAACGGCGAGATGGAGGCCTTCGACGTCGGCGACGACGAGGTCCTGGTGGTCAAGGTCGACGGCCGCATCCACGCCTTCGACGGCATCTGCCCACACCAGAGCGTGTCGCTGGTCGAGGGCGAGCTCGACGGCACGACGCTGACCTGCCGGGCGCACGAGTGGCAGTTCGACGTCGTGTCGGGGCGAAGCGTCAACCCCACCGGCGCGCAACTCATCCGCCACGAGGTGGCGGTCGACGACGACGGCATGGTCCGGGTGCGGCTCTGCCCGAAGGTGGCGCTGAAGCTGCGCTAACGGGGCGGCAACGGGTGATCTTCCAGGACGGTTCGAGAGAGGACGAGAGATGGCTGTGTACGAGATGGACGAGGACGAGGCGGTGTACGACGACCTCGTCGGGCCGGTGATCCGCGCCGGCAACCTCGCGGAGGCCGTCGTCGACGCTGTGGCCGCCGACAACCCCGACCGGGACGTGTACGTGCTCGACCGCGACGACTATGTGCGCATCCACACCGTCGGCGAGTGCCGGCTCACCCGCGCCGGCCTGCAGGCCGCGCTCGGCGGCCCGATCGAGCTGGCGGCCCTCGAGATCGACATGCCGGCCTTCAAGGGCCGGCTCGCCACCCGTACCGACAGCTACGTGTGGTCCTACCAGCAGGCCGCGACCGCAGGAGCAGTGCAATGACGTACACGACCAACGAGGCCACGGCCGCGCCGAAGGCCGTCCGCCGCACGCGCAAGCAGGGCCTCAAGACCTGGAGCGCGTTCGGCAACCTGGGCCGGCGCCCGACCGAGTACGAGATCGTGACGCACAACCTGAACCACACCACGGGCGAGGTCCCGCTCGAGATGGGCCCGGAGGTGCACGGCAACCGCTGGCTGCGCGAGCACCGCGACGCCATGAAGCTGCAGGTGGCGGACTGGGACGCGTTCCGCGACCCGGACGCCGTCACCTACGCCACCTACGTCGCCGGCCAGGACGACGAGGAGACCTACGTCGAGGGGTTGCTCGAGGAGTTCGACGAGCAGGACTACGACGCCCTGTTGCGCAGTGACAGCCTCGAGCTGCTGCGCCGGGCGTTCACGCCGGGCCGCTACCTCGCGCACGGCCAGCAGATGCTCTCGGCGTACGTCCAGCAGCTGGCGCCGAGCAGCTACGTCAGCAACTGCGCCGCGTTCCAGACCGCCGACCAGCTGCGCCGCGTGCAGCTCACCGCCTACCGCACCACGCAGCTGCAGCTCGCCCACCCCGACCGGGACTACGGCGTCGGCGAGCGGGCCAGCTGGGAGGGCGATCCGGACTGGCAGCCGCTGCGGCGGGCCGTCGAGCTCGCGCTCGTCGAGTTCGACTGGGACCGCGCGGTCGTGGTTACCAATCTGGTCGTCAAACCGGTCGCCGACCTCGGCCTGCTCAAGGCGCTGAGCCGGCAGTGCGAGACCAGCGGCGCGGTGCTGGACGCGCTGATCCTCGACAACCTGTTCAAGGACAGTCTGCGCAGCCAGCGCTGGACCACCGCCCTCGCGCAATTCCTCATCGGCGCCGACCCCGGGAACCAGGCCACGCTGCAGGGCTACCTCGAGGAGTTCGCCCCGCTCGGGCACGACATCGTCGACGCCACCGCCCGGCTGATCATGGGCCGTGACGCCGCCGGCAGTGCCACCGTCGCCGCCGCGGTCCGCGCCGACTGGTCGACACTGCTCGACGACGCCGGGCTCTCGCTGCCGCCGCGATGAGCACCGCCGTCGTCACGGCGGAGGTCCCCGTCACCTTCGAGGCCGGCGCGACCGTGCCGTGCCGCCCGGGCGAGACCGTGCTGCACGCGGGGCTGCGGGCCGGGCTCGACCTGCCCTACGAGTGCGCCAGCGGCGGCTGCGGCAGCTGCCGGGCCGTGCTGGTCGAGGGGACTGTGACGAGCAACTGGCCCGACGCCGCCGGGCTCACCGAGCGCGACCGACGCCGCGGCAACCGGGTGCTGATGTGCCAGTCGCTCCCGGACGGCCCGTGCACGGTGCGGGCCACCCCGATCACCGTCGTCGACCGCGGCGCGGAGCCGCCTCCGAGCCGGCTGGCCGGGCGGATCGAGCACCGCGAGCTGCTCACCGCCGACACCGCACGCTTCCTGGTCCGCGTCGAGGGCGAGCTGCCCTACCTGCCGGGCCAGTTCGTCCTGCTCGACCTCGTCGACGGCACGCGCCGCGCCTACTCGATGACCCGTCCGTTCGACCCCGGTGACCCGGACGCCGTCGAGCTGCTGATCCGGGCCAAGCCCGGCGGCGCGGCCAGCGCCGTGTTGTTCGGCCCCGACGCGCCCGGCTCGGCGCTCACCGTCGAGGGGCCCTACGGGCGGGCCTACGGCCGGCCGGCGTCGCCGGCCCCGGTCGTGTGCCTGGCCGGCGGCACCGGGCTGGCGCCGATCCTCGCGATCGCCGACGACCTCGTCGGCCGCGGGCGCGGCGTCGAGCTGTACGTCGGCGCGCGGCGGGCCGCCGACCTCGTCCTCGTCGACCGGCTGCTCGCGCTGCGCGACCGCGGTGCGCACGTCGTCGGCGTGGTCGAGCAGCCGGGCGAGCACCCCGCGCTCGGCCCGCTGCGCGCCGGGCTGGCGCTCGACCACCTGGCCGACGACCGGCCCGACCTCGGCGCGCACGACGTCTACCTCGCCGGGCCCGCACCGATGATCGACGCCAGTCTGCGCCGGCTCGTGCGCAACGGCACGGCCCGCGCCGATCGGGTCTTCTTCGACCGTTTCCTCGCCTGACGACACCCGCCTCTGCCCACCCGCCACCCCCGACTCGACCGGAGACCCGATGAGCACAGCGACGCCGACGTCGACCGAGCGACAGGTGGCGCCCGACCTGCCCGACGACGAGCACTATGCCCGCAACCTCATCGACGGCCGATGGCAGTTCCCGGCGGCGCCGTACGACTTCGAGATCCGCAACCCGGGCGACAGCACGGTCACCACCGTGGTGCCGCTGTCCTCGCGCTTCGACGTCGATCCTGCGGTCGCGGCCGCCCAGCGCGCGGCGACCAGCCCGGAATGGACCGACCCCGGCCGACGATCGCAGGCGCTGGGTCGGGTGGTGCACCGCCTCGAGGCGCACCGCTACGCCCTCGTGCAGGTGCAGTGCACCGAGACGGGCCTGGCGGAGGCCGACTCGCGGGCCGCCGTCGAGGCCACGCTCGCGCTGGCCCGCGCCATCCTGCGCCGCAGTGCGGCCAGGCCCGGCCCGACGGGTGATTCCCGGGTTTCCGGTCACGTGCTGTCGTGGGGCCTGCCGCTGACCGAGGTGGTCACCAGCACGCTGCCGGCGTTGCTGCGCGGCGACGGCGTGGTGATCAAGCCGTCGTTGCGCGGGCCGCTCTCGGCAGTCGCGTTCTCGCTGGTGGCCGACGCCGCGGGCCTGCCGGCGGGTGTGCTGAACGTCGTGCAGGGCACCGGGGTCGACGTCGGCGCCGAGCTGCTCGGCCGGGCCGACCTGCGGGCCGTCCACGCGCACGGCAACCGCCGCACCCTCGACCAGGCGCGTCGGGCCACCAGCCGCACCGGCGCCGTGCTGCACGAGCTGCGCGCCGGCGGCAACCTGGTCGTGGTCGGTCCCGGACGCCTCGCCGACGCCGAGCTCGAGGCGCTGTGCACGCAGCTCGTCACCGGGGCGCGCCTGCACGCGGGCGCCTTCGGACTGCCGCTGCTGGCCCTGCACCGCGACGCCGACCCGCGGATCGTCACCCGCCTGCGCGACGTCTTCCCGCGCACCACGGCGGGGCCGCTGCCGACCGACGCACTGCGCGCGCGCGTGCTGGCGCGAATCCGCACGCTGGTCGAGACGGGGGGCGAGATCCTGGCCGGCGGCACCGTGCCCGACGACATCGCCCACCGGATGGGCTGGCGCTTCCCGCCGACCCTGCTGGACCTCGGCGCGTGCGGGTCGGCTGCAGCGCAGGCCGAGCAGCGCCTCGACCCGGTCGGCCCGGTGCTGTCGGTGCTGGCCTGGACCGAGCCCGCCGAGCTGGCCGCGCACGTCGACTCGGCCCGCCGGTACGGCGACGGCTGCACGGTCGCCTGGGGCGGACGCGCCATCGTCGGCGACCTGCGTTGCGGTCTGGTCATCGACGGCTCGCCGCGGCGCTCGTGGCCCGACGCCGAAGCGGTCGCCCCGTCGTGGACGGCGGGTGCCCGGTGAGCGCGCGCACGAGGAGGACGGCCGCGGTGACCGAGGTCCGCGACCCCGGTCCGGGTCAGACCTTCGTCTTCGTCATCGACGACATCGCGAACCTGTTGCCGGGTCACGACAGCAGCGTCGCGCTCATGGAGGCCGCCCAGCTGGCCGGGCACCGGGTGCTGGTCACCACCGCCGCCGAGCTGGCGTTCGCCGACGGCGCCGCGGTAGCCCGCTGCCGGCCGGTGACGCTGCGCCCGGCGGTGCTGCACGACGGCCGCTGGATCACCGACACCGACTGGTACGCCCTCGGCGAGCCCGCGCGGCAGCGGCTCGACGACGTCGACGCGGTGTTCGTCCGCACCGACCCGCCGGTCGACGCCGACTACCTGCGCGCCACCTACCTGCTCGACCTCGTCGACCCGTCGTCGACGCTGCTGGTCAACTCACCGGCCGGGCTGCGCAACGCCAACGAGAAGCTGTTCGGCCTTCAGGTCGCCGAGCTCGGCCCGCCCACCCTGGTCAGCGCCGATCGCGCCGAGATCCGCGGCGTGGTCGCGGCCTGGGGCAAGGCGGTGCTGAAGCCCACCGACTGGATGGCCGGCCGCGGCATCGTCGTCCTCACGCCCGAGGACCCCAACCTGGCCTCCCTGCTCGACACCGCCACCGAGCGCGGCCGAAGCCAGGTCGTGATCCAGCAGTGGATCCCGGCGTGCGTCGAGGGCGACCGGCGGGTCATCCTGCTCGACGGCGAACCGGTGGGCGCGATCCGCCGCATCGCGCGTGGCGACGACTTCCGCTGCAACATGGCCGCCGGCGCGGTCCCGGTGGCCGACACCGTCACCGACGGCGACCGCGCGCTGAGCCTGCGGCTGGCGCCGCTGCTGCGCCGCCACGGCCTGGTGTTCGTCGGCATCGACGTCATCGGCGGCCTGCTCACGGAGGTCAACGTCACCAGCCCCACCGGCCTGCGCGAGATCGACGCGCTCACCGGCAGCCAGCTGGCCACCGACGTCATCACCTGGGTCCAGCAGCACACCCCGGCACCGACCCCGCTGCGCAGCGGACCGGACGGTCAGGCCCGCCGGCGG
>CAZZZE010000042.1:4703-13294 GCA_964658365.1 uncultured Jatrophihabitantaceae bacterium | reverse complement strand
GTCGTCCGACGTCTACGCCGAGTGCATCCGGCTGAGCCGGATCGGCTGGGCCGCCCTGGCCTGCGGCACCGGTCGGGCCGTCCTCGACTACGTCATCCCCTACGTCAACGACCGCAAGGCCTTCGGCGAGCCGATCAGCAACCGGCAGGCCGTCGCCTTCAAGGTCGCCGACATCGCCATCGAGCTCGAGGGCGCCCGGTTGACGATGCTGCGCGCCGCGGCCCGCGCCGACCAGGGTCTGAGCTACGCCCGCGAGGCGGCGCTCGCCCGCCGGCTCACCGCCGAGTACGGCATGCGCATCGGCTCGGACGGCGTGCAGCTGCTCGGGGGCCACGGCTTCGTCAAGGAACATCCGGTCGAGCGCTGGTACCGAGATCTGCGCGCGGCGGCGGTCATGGAAGGTGTGGTGTTGGTATGAGCGCAGCTTGCGGAGCGAACATCGGACATCGCGCAGTGACAGCCCGAGCGAAGCGAGGTCAGAAATGATTTCCCTGGAGACGCCGAAGAAGTTCGGCATGCTCGTCAACCAGGCACACCAGGTCTCGCTCGAGATCTTTCGGCCCATCTCCCGTAAGTACGACCGCGCCGAGCACGAGTACCCCAAGGAACTCGACGCTCTGGCCGCGCTCATCGACGGGATGAACGACGGCGGCGAGGGGGGCACGGGCGCCCGCGGCGTCCGGCGCGATTCCGGCGACGGGTCGAGCGAGAACCGCAACGGCACCAACATGTCGAGCGTGCTGTCGATCATGGAGGCGTGCTGGGGCGACGTCGCGATGGTCCTGTCGATGCCGCGCCAGGGCCTCGGCGACGCCGCGATCGCGTCGGTAGCCAACGACGAGCAGCTTGCGCGCTTCGGCAAGCTCTGGGCCTCGATGGCCATCACCGAGCCCGGCTTCGGGTCGGACTCCTCGGCGGTGTCGACGACCGCGGTGCGCGACGGCGACGACTACGTGATCAACGGCGAGAAGATCTACGTCACGGCGGGTGGCCGCTCGAACGCCGTCGTCGTGTGGGCCACCCTCGACAAGTCGAAGGGGCGCGCCGCGATCAAGTCCTTCGTGGTCGAGAAGGGCACGCCCGGAATGGTCGTCGAGCGCCTCGAGCACAAGTTGGGCATCCGTGCCTCCGACACCGCGACGATCCGCTTCACCGACTGCCGGGTGCCCAAGGAGAACATGCTCGGTTCGCCGGACATCAACGACGATCAGGGCTTCGCCGGCGCGATGCAGACCTTCGACAACACCCGCCCGCTGGTGGCGGGCATGGCGGTCGGCTGTGCGCGCGCGGCGCTCGACGTGACGCAGGATCTGCTCACAGAGGCCGGCGTCGAGATCGACTGGGACAAGCCGGCGCTCTCGCAGCCCGCCGCCGCCGCCGTGTACCTGCAGATGGAGGCCGACTGGGAGGCCGCCTACCTGCTGACCCTCGAGGCGGCCTGGATGGCTGACAACCGCAAGCCGAACTCGCTGCAGGCCTCGATGGCCAAGGCGAAGGCCGGCCGGGTGGGCACCGACATCACGCTGCGCTGCGTCGAGCTCGCGGGTTCGCTGGGCTACAGCGAGGAGTCACTGCTCGAGAAGTGGGCCCGCGACTCCAAGATCCTCGACATCTTCGAGGGCACCCAGCAGATCCAGCAGCTGATCATCGCCCGTCGCCTGCTGGGCAAGAGTTCGGCGGAGCTGAAGTAGCCGTCCCCGACCGAGTTGTGCCCGTCCAGTCGTGTCAGACGCGTCTGAGGGGCGGACAACTCGGTCGTCGGGCGCGGCTCGTTGCGGTGCCACAACGGGCAGGCCTAGCGTCGGGATCATGACGACGACGTCCGACGCCCGCATGTTCAGCCCCCCGCGCGGGACGTCCCTCGGGGCGCTGGCCGAGCAGGCCGAGGCCCGCTTCGGCGACGCGAGCACCCTGCTGTTCGAGGGCAGCGTGCTCACCAGCGCCGAGCTGGGCGCGCGGGCCCGACGCTTCGCCGGGGGGCTGACCGGGCTCGGTGTGCGGCGCGGCGACCGGGTGGCCGTCTGCATGGCGAACTGTCCGGAGGTCCTCGAGACCTACCAGGCGGTCTGGCGCATCGGCGGCGCGGTCACGCCGCTGCTGTTCCTGCTCAGCGAGGACGAGCTGCGGCACGCGCTGGCCGACTCCGGCGCGGTCGCCGTCGTCACCACCCCCGAGTTCCTGCCCAAGGTGCTCGCGGCCTCGGCCGATCTCGAGGTCCGGGTCGTCGTCGCCGGCGCGGCCGCCGACGGCGCGATCGCCTTCGACGAGCTGGCCGCGGCCGACGAGGCACCCCTGGCCGACGTCGACCCGACGACGATGGCCGCGCTGCTCTACACCGGCGGCACCACGGGGCGCTCGAAGGGCGTGGTGCTCAGCCACGACGCGCTGTCGTCGTCGGCCTGGGCCGCCGTGCTCGCAGGCATCGACACCGAGCTCTCGGTCAGCCTGCTGCCGCTGCCGCTGGCCCACGCGTACGGCCTGCTGGTGTCGACGATGAGCCTGCACGCCGCGCACCCGAACCGCACTGTGCTCATGCGCTGGTTCGACCCCGCCGGCTGGCTGACCCTCGCGCAGGACGAGCGGGTCGAGGTCGCGTCGGTCGTGCCGACCATGCTGCGGGTGCTGCTGACCCAGCCCCTCGAGTCCTTCAATCTGTCGGCGATGCGGCGGATGGTCAGCGGCAGCGCGCCGCTGCCGGCCGAGGTGCTGCAGGAGTGGAACCGCCGGCTGCCGTCGGTCGAGATCGCAGAGGGTTACGGCTGCTCCGAGACCGCGGCGCTCGCCAGCACCGTCGCCATGGGACAGGCCCGGGCGGGCAGCGTGGGTCGGGCCGCCCCGGGCGTCGAGATCCGCATCGAGACGGCCGAGAACCCCGAGGCGCCCGCCGGCACCGACGGCGAGATCTGCGTCAGGAGCCCCGCCCTGATGACCGGCTACTGGCACGATCCCGACGCCACCGCGCACGCCATCCGCGACGGCTGGTTCCACACCGGCGACATCGGCCACCTCGACGACGACGGCTACCTCTACGTCGTCGACCGGATGAAGGACATCATCATCCGCGGCGGTTTCAACGTGTACCCCCGCGACGTCGAGGAAGCGCTCATCCGCCACCCGGCCGTCGCGGTCTGCGCGGTGGTCGGCCGGCCCGACGACAAGCAGGGCGAGGAGATCGTGGCCTTCGTCCAGCTGCACGACGCGGCGACCGTCGACGAGGGCGAACTGGCCGAGTTCGCCCGCGCCCATCTCTCGGCGATCAAGTACCCGCGCGAGATCCATGTCATCGAGCAGTTGCCGCTCACGAGCATCGGCAAGCTCGACCGCAAGGCCCTGCGCACCCGGCTCTGATGCCGGCGCCGGCGGCGGCAATCAGGCGGCCGCGGTCGCTGCCTGCCCTGCCTCGAGCGCGAAGGCGAGGATCTCGCCGACGTCGCCGACCGGTCGGACGTCGAGCGCGGCCAGCACCTCGGCCGGGACGTCGTCGAGGTCGGGCTCGTTGCGCTGCGGGATGAAGACCGTCTTCAGCCCGGCCCGCTGGGCGGCGAGCAGCTTCTGCTTCACCCCGCCGATGGGCAGGACGCGCCCGTTGAGGGTCACCTCGCCGGTCATCCCGACGTCGGAGCGCACCGGACGTCCGGTGGCCAGCGAGGCCAACGCCGTGACCATGGTGACGCCCGCGGACGGGCCGTCCTTCGGCACCGCCCCGGCCGGCACGTGCAGGTGCAGCGCGCGGTCTAGCGCATCGGCATCGATGCCGTGCGACGCGCCGTGCGAGCGCAGGTAGCTCAGCGCGATGTGTGCGGACTCCTTCATGACCTCGCCGAGCTGGCCGGTAAGGGTCAGCCCGCGTTCACCGGCCATCGACGTCGCCTCGATGAACAGCACGTCGCCGCCCGCGCCGGTGACCGCGAGGCCGGTGGCCACGCCCGGCACCGCCGTGCGCTCGGCGGACTCGGGCAGGAACCGCGGCCGGCCCAGGAATTCGCGCAGGTTGCCAGCATCGACGGTCACCGGGGTGGCGTCGGTCGAGCCCAACCGGGTGGCGACCTTGCGCAGCACCTTCGCCAGGGCCCGCTCGAGCTGCCGGACGCCCGCCTCGCGGGTGTACTGCCCGGCGATCAGCCGCAGCGCGTCGTCGGACACCGTGAGCTCCTCGGCGGACAGCGCGGCCCGCTCGAGCTGGCGCGGCAGCAGGTGCGTGCGCGCGATGGCCACCTTGTCCTCCTCGGTGTAGCCGTCGAGGGTGACGACCTCCATGCGGTCGTAGAGCGCCTCGGGGATGGTGTCGACGACGTTCGCGGTGGCCAGGAACAGCACGTCGGACAGGTCGAGGTCGACCTCGAGGTAATGGTCGCGGAAGGTGTGGTTCTGCGCGGGGTCGAGCACCTCGAGCAGGGCAGCGGCCGGGTCGCCGCGATAGTCCGAGCCCACCTTGTCGATCTCGTCGAGCAGCACGACCGGGTTCATCGAGCCGGCCTCGGTGATCGCCCGGACGATGCGACCGGGCAGGGCGCCGACGTACGTGCGCCGGTGACCGCGGATCTCGGCCTCGTCGCGCACGCCGCCGAGAGCAACGCGGACGAAGTTGCGGCCGAGGGTGCGCGCGACGGACTCACCGAGCGAGGTCTTGCCGACGCCGGGCGGGCCGACGAGCGCCAGCACCGCGCCCGAGCCCCGTCCGCCGACGACCTCGAGTCCGCGTGCGGCGCGCCGTGACCGTACCGCGAGGTATTCGACGATGCGGTCCTTGACGTCGTCGAGCCCGTGGTGGTCGGCGTCGAGGATCTCGCGGGCGCTCGCCAGGTCGGTGTTGTCGTCCGTCCGGGTGTTCCACGGCAGGTCGAGCACGGTGTCCAGCCAGGTGCGGATCCAGCCGCCCTCGGGCGACTGGTCGGACGCCCGCTCGAGCTTGCCGACCTCGCGCAGCGCGGCCTCGCGGACCTTCTCCGGCAGCTCGGCAGCTTCGACGCGGGCGCGGTAATCCTGCGTTCCTTCCGGCTCACCCTCCCCCAGTTCCTTCCGGATGGCAGCGAGCTGCTCGCGGAGCAGGAACTCGCGCTGCCGCTTGTCCATACCCTCGCGTACGTCGTCGCGGATCTTCTCGCTGACCTCGAGCTCGGCGAAGTGCTCACGCGCCCAATCGAGGGCGAGCGTCAGCCGCGCCTCGACGTCGGGCGTCTCGAGGAGCTCGCGCTTCTGGCTGTCGGACAGGTAGGGCGCGTAGCCGGCCATGTCGGCCAGCTCGCTGGGCTCGGTGACCTTCTGCACGGTGTCGATGACCTGCCAGGCGTTGCGCTGCTGCAGGATCGCGATGACCACCTTGCGGTAGTCCTCGGCGAGCGCGCGGATGGCGTCGGTGACGGCCGCGTCGTCGACCACCTCGGCCTCGACCCACAAGGCGGCGCCCGGGCCGGGAACTCCGGAACCGAGTCGGGCGCGGGCGCCGGCCCGCAGGACGGCGACCGGGCCGCCGCCGGGCAACCGGCCGAGCTGCTCGACCGTGGCGACGACGCCGAAGGTCGGATAGCGGTCGGCCAGCCGCGGAGCCAGCAGCAGCCGGCCGTCGGAGCCGGCGCGGGCCGCGTCGATGACGGGACGGGTGTCACCGTCCAGCTCGACCGGCACGACCATTCCCGGCAACACGACGAGGTCGGGCAGCGACAGGATCGGCAGGGTGATGACGTCGGACATGCGGTGCTCCTCAGCTTGAGTCTTGTCGGCTCAACCTGCACCGGGCGCCGGTTGTTTCCCGGTCGCGTCCGCTGTCAGCGAACGCGATCTGCCACCCTGGCGGGGTGTTCCAGGAGCTTCCGGTGACGGCGGTACGGCGCGATCCGCACGCCTCGGTCCAGCTGGCTGCGGACGGCTGGCCGGCCGACATCCCGGCCGTGGCCGACCTGCTGGCCCACGGCCTCGAGCTCGGCCCGCTGACCGTGCTCGTCGGCGAGAACGGGTCGGGCAAGTCGACGCTGGTCGAGGCCGTCGCCCAGGCCTACGGACTATCGCCCGAGGGCGGGTCGACGGGCGCACAGGTCAGCACTCGACCCTCGGAATCGCAGCTGCACCGCGCGATCCGGCTGCAGCGTGGGATCGGCGCGTCGAAGTGGGGCTTCTTCCTGCGCGCCGAGACGATGCACGGCTACTACACCTATCGGGAGGCGCATCCGGCCGGGCCACTGAGTCGCGGCGAGGAGGTCGTGCGGGAGGAGTTCCACGAGATGTCGCACGGCGAGTCGTTCCTCGAGATCCTGGCCGGCCAGTTCGAGGACCCCGGCTTCTACGTCCTGGACGAGCCGGAGTCCGCGCTGTCGTTCAGCGGCTGCCTCGCGCTCGTCGGCCTGCTGCACCGGATGGCGGCCGACGGGCGGCGGCAAGCGCTGGTGGCCACGCACTCGCCGATCATCGCCGCCACCCCAGGCGCGACGATCCTCGAGGTCGGCGAGCACGGGCTACGCGAGGTCGCGTGGCAGGACCTGGAACTCGTCCAGAACTGGGCCGACTTCCTCGCCGACCCGTCGATCTTCCTGCGCCACGTCCTCAAGGACGCCGCTTGGCACCCCACCTGACCGCCCAGTCGATCTCCTCGACCGGCCAGATGGGGTGCCAAGCCGGGCCTTAGCCGCCGCTGTAGACGTGCGGCATGATCGCGTCCGGCGGGATGAGACCGAGGCGGCCGGCCTGGTAGTCGGCCATCGCCTGCTGCAGCTCGGCCTTGGTGTTCATGACGAAGGGGCCGTACTGCACCATCGGCTCACCGATCGGCTTGCCACCGAGCAGGATCACCTCGAGCGAGCTCGTCCGGCTGTCCTGCTTGCCGTCCGCGGCGATCGACAGGCGGTCGCCCGCGCCGAACACCGCCAGCTGCCCGGCGTGGATCGCCTCGCCCTTAGGCCCCACCGTGCCCGAGCCGGCGTAGACGTAGGCGAGCGCATTGTGGTCGGCCTGCCAGGGCAGCGACAGCGCGGCACCGGCCGCGACCGAGGCGTGCACGAGCGTGATCGGCGAGTGCGTCGCCCCGGGCCCGCGGTAGGTCGCACCGTCCGGCCCGGCGATCTCGCCCGCGATGACCCGCAGCAGCGCCCCGCCGTCCTCGCTGGCCAGCAGCAGCAGGTCCGACGCCTCGACGGGCTGGTAGGCCGGCGTCGCGAACTTCTCCGCCGCGGGCAGGTTCACCCACAGCTGGAAGCCGTTGAACAGGCCCCCCTGCTCGACGAGCTGCTCCGGCGGGGTCTCGATGTGCAGCAGTCCGGACCCGGCGGTCATCCACTGCGTCGCGCCCTCGTGGATGACGCCGCCGCCACCGTGGGTGTCCTGATGGATGAACTGTCCGTCGATCAGGTAGGTCACGGTCTCGAAGCCGCGGTGCGGGTGCCAGTTGGTGCCCTTCGGCTCGCCGGCGGCGTAGTCCACCTCGCCCATGTGATCCATCATGATGAACGGGTCGAGGTACTCGTAGCGGATGCCGGCCATCGTCCGGCGTACCGGGAAGCCCTCACCCTCGTGACCCTGCGGGCCGGTCGACACTGCCAGCACCGCTCGCTCGGTGTCGCCGGGGCCCGCGCGCTTGACCCGCGGCAGGACCAGCGTGTCAGCGGTGACTGCAGCCATGACGTTCAACTCCCTCGACATTTGGTTGCGTCTGCAACTGCTTTGGGAACGCGCCGTCCGGGCAGGCTATTCCGAGTACATCCACCGAGAGGACCGTCATGCTGTTTGGCAAGGAACACATCGAGCGCTACGAGGCCACCGGCGGCGAGGAGGGCTACCACTGGGAGAACGGGACGACCATCCTGTTGCTGCACACCACCGGCCGGACGTCCGGGAAGTCCTACACCCACCCGCTGATCTATCGCGACTGGGACGACAAGTACCTGATCGTCGCCTCGAAGGGTGGCGCCCCGGACGCACCCGAGTGGTTCAAGAACATCGAAGCCGACCCGAACGTCGAGATCCAGATCAAGGAGGAGAAGTTCGCGGTGCACGCCCGCACGGCCACCGAGGACGAGAAGCCGGCGATGTGGAAGCACATGGCCGAGGTCTGGCCCGACTACGACGACTACCAGAAAAAGACCGACCGGCCGATCCCCGTAGTCGTCCTCGAACGGACGTGACACGCTGAGCTCATGAGCGACACCGCGAAGGACACCGGCGACGACGCGAAGGCCAAGTTCCGCGAGGCGCTCGCACGCAAGCAGGGCAAGCGGCATCCGCACGAGGCGGCGACGCAGGGCGAGGCCAAGGTCGGCGACACACACGGAGCAGTCGGTGGGAAGCGCACCTTCCGGCGCAAGAGCGGCGGCTGACTCGGCGGCCGTTGGTGCCAGGGTGCTCGACGCGATGCTGCGTCGGCCCCAGGTCAGCCCCGCCTCGCTCACCGTGACGCAGGCCCACGACCTGTTCGCCGATGACCACCTGCACTCGCTGCTCGTCCTCGACCGCCGTGACGTCCTGCTCGCGGTGGTCGAGCGGGCCGACCTCGTCGCGGTGGGGGCTGCGGACGTTGCGGCGCACCGGCTCGGCCGGCTCGACGGGCGGACGGTGGCGCCGGACGCCGACCTGGAGACGGCCCGCCTAACCCTCGTCCGTGAACG
>CAZZZE010000042.1:0-4603 GCA_964658365.1 uncultured Jatrophihabitantaceae bacterium | reverse complement strand
TGCTGCCCGCCGTGCCCCCGGTCGGACTCGAACCGACACTGCGACCCTTTTAAGAGGTCTGCCTCTGCCATTGGGCTACGGGGGCGTCACGCTGTGCGCCCATTGTGCCGTCCGGCGACGCTCACGGGCTGACCCCGGCCACGGCCGCCGCGCGGGCGAACACGGCGTCGAGCATCGGCTCGGTCAGCCTGCCGGTGAAAGTGTTCTGCTGGCTGACGTGGTAGCAGCCGAGGACGATGCGCCCCTCGACCTCGACCTCCGCTCCGTGCGCGAATGCCGGACGTCGGGCCGGGAGCGCGACGCCGGCCGCCGCCAGCGACGGCCACAGGGTCGACCAGCCGAACGCTCCGAGCACGACCACGGCACGCAGCCCCGGCCACACCAGGCGCAGCTCGCGCTCCAGCCACGGGTGGCACGTGTCGCGCTCGACGGTCGTCGGCTTGTTCGCCGGGGGTGCGCAGTGCACGGGGGCGGTGATCCGCACGCCGCGCAGCGCCAGCCCGTCGTCGGCCGCGACCGACGTCGGCTGGTTCGCCAGCCCCACCCGGTGCAGCGAGGCGAAGAGCCAGTCGCCGCTGCGGTCGCCGGTGAACATGCGCCCGGTGCGGTTCGCCCCGTGCGCGGCAGGTGCCAGCCCGAGCACCAGCACACGTGGGTCCCGATCGCCGAAGGCGGCCACCGGACGGCCCCAGTAGGTCTCGTCGGCGAACGCGCGCCGCTTCTCCCGCGCCACCTGTTCACGCCAGTCGACCAGCCGTGGGCAGGCCCGGCACACGGAGACCCGTGCCGACAGCTCGTCGAGATCGCCAGCCGCGGCCGCCAACCCGGCTACGTCGGCGGGCGACGCGGCGACCGGCGTCGCCGGCGTCGCGACGTCGCCGGGCCACCCTGTACCCGGCACGACGCTCATGGCGCGAGTCTTGCAGCGCCACCTTCGTCGGCGCCGCCGGGCCGGGTGGCGGGCGGCGCAGCGTGGGTAGGGTTCGCCAGGACGAGAGGAGCCCGACATGGCCATCGCGAGCAAGATCGGCTACAAGGTCATCAACCTGGCGGTCAGCATCCCGGTCGGTATCGCCACCAAGAAGATCGTCGAGCGCACCTGGGCGGCGGCCCGCCCCGGCGACCCGCCGCGCAAGGCGAAGGACGCCGACACCAGGTGGGCCGACGCCATCGGCTGGGCCGTGCTGTCGGCCACCGGCATCGTCGTCGCCGAGTACCTCTCCCGGCAGGGCACCGAGATCGCGTACCGCAAGGTGACCGGTCTCGAGCCCCCGCCGCCGAAGCCGACGAAGGCAGCCAAGAAGCTGGCGCAGGCGAGCGAGAAGTCGAAGGCGACCGCCGACAACTGAGCGACCGGGCCGCTAGCGCGGCGCCATGCCCAGAGCGATGCCATCGAGGATGTCGTGCTCGCTGGCGGTCAACCCCACCGCACCGATCGCGTCGAGCAGGGTGCGCAGGATCAGCGCCCCGGCGGTGATCACGTCGACCCGACCCGGGTGGATCACCGCGACGGCGGCCCGCTGGTCGCGCGTCATCGCCAGCAGGCGCTGCGTGGTCTCGCGCACGGCGTCGGCGCTCACCACCGCCCCGTGCACCAGCGCCGACTCGTAGCGCGCCAGTCCGAGCGCCATGGCCGCGACCGTGGTCACCGTGCCCGCCACACCGACCACCGGCACGTCGGCGTCGAGCGGCACGTCGCCGCGGGCGGTCGCGATGGCGGTCCGGACGTCCCGCTCGGCCGCCTGCACCTGCGCGGCGCTCGGCGGGTCGTCGTGCAGGTGCCGCTCGGTGAGGCGCACCGAACCGACGTCCATGCTGTGCGCGCGCAGCGGTCCGTCACCACCACGCACGAGCTCGCTGGACCCGCCGCCGATGTCCGCCACCAGCAGGCCCCGCGAGACGTCGCCGAGCACACTCGCCGCCCCGGCGAAGGACAGCGCCGCTTCCTCGGCGCCGGTGACGACGTCGGGATCGACGCCGAGTTCGCCGCGGACCATGGTGACGAACTCGGCGCGGTTGCGCGCGTCGCGAGTGGCGCTGGTCGCCACCAGGCGTATCCGTTCGGCACCGGCCTCGGCCGCCGTGCGTGCGTAGTCGGCGAGCGCGACGCGCGTGCGTTCCAGCGCCTCGGGGGCGAGTCGACCGGTGCGATCGACGTCCTGGCCGAGCCGGACGATGCGCATCTCGCGGTACCGGTCGGTGAGAGCGCCGCCGGCGAGGTCGCCGACCAGCAGCCGGACCGAGTTGGTGCCGCAGTCGATCGCGGCGACCCTCATGCGCCGTCCGACCCGGCAAGGGCCGCCCGGTCGACGCACGGACCGCCCGCCCACCACTCGGGCAGGGTAGCCAGCGCCTCGTCGCCGAGCGGGTTGACGCCGGGCCCGGTCGCCAACGCGTGCCCGACCAGGACGTGCAGGCACTTGACCCGGGTGGGCATACCGCCCGCGCTGACACCGGCGATCTCGTCGACCCGGGCTAGCTGCTCGCGCCGGGCGAGGTAGGACTCGTGGGCCCGGGTGTACGCGGCAGCGAGATCCGCGTCGGTGCGCAGCCGGTCGGTCATGCTGCGCATCAGCCCACTCGCCTCGAGCGTGCCGATCGCGGCGGCGACGCGCGGGCAGGTCAGGTAGTACAGCGTCGGGAACGGCGTGCCGTCCGCCAGTCGCGGCGAGGTCTCGACGACGTCGGGATTGCCGCACGGACAGCGGTGCGCGACCGCCCGGATCGCCCGCGGCGGACGGCCCAGTTGCCTGCCGACGACGGCCCGGTCCACGTCGTCGAGTTCGGGCGCGGGGTGGTTCACCGTCCGGCGCTGCGCACGCTGGCCCACAGCCGGGTGTTCCAGGCACGGCCCTTCGCCGCAGTGCTCGTCGTCGCGCCGGAGCTGGCCGCGAGGTCAGATCTGGAGCCCTTGTCGACGACGACGTAGACGGTGTCTCCCGGCATGGCGTACTGCAACGTGTCGCGCGCCTGCTGCTCGATGTAGCCCGGGTCGGCGTAGCGCTGCTTCTGGCGGGTGAGCTGGCCGAGCTCGGTGCGGTCGGCGTGCAGCTGGGCGGCGGCGTGGCTGACGTCGTTGCGGCTGCCGAGGTAGCGCGTGATCGGCGACGCCAGCACCACGATGAGCAGCACCACGATCGCGCCGAGCACGAGCGCGCGCCCGGTGAGTACCGGACGTCCGCGCGACTCGGGCCGGCCCGGCCGGCGTCGATCCCGATCAACCACCGGTCTGCTCAGCCCTCGCCCGACTCGTCGCCGGCCGCGCCGGCGTCGTCCGCGGGCCCGTCGTTCTCGATCGGCGCGTAGCGCGGGAACGCCGCCGCGCCGGCGTAGCGGGCACCGTCGTCGAGCTCGTCCTCGATCCGCAGCAGCTGGTTGTACTTGGCCACCCGTTCGCTGCGGGCGGGGGCACCGGTCTTGATCTGCCCGCAGTTCGTCGCGACGGCGAGGTCGGCGATGGTGGTGTCCTCGGTCTCGCCCGAGCGGTGGCTCATCATGCAGCGGTAGCCGTGCCGGTGCGCGAGCTCGACCGCGTCGAGCGTCTCGGTCAGCGTGCCGATCTGGTTGACCTTGACGAGCAGCGCGTTGGCCGCGCCGGCCTCGATGCCCCGCGCGAGCCGCTCGGGATTGGTGACGAACAGGTCGTCGCCGACAAGCTGGACGCGCTCGTCGAGTTCGGTGGTCAACGCGATCCAGCCGTCCCAGTCCTCCTCGTCGAGCGGGTCCTCGATCGAGACGATCGGGTAGTTGTCGACGAGGCCGGTGTAGTACTCGATGAGGTAGTCGGCGCTGCGCGAGGTGCCCTCGAACAGGTAACCGCCGTCGGCGTGGAACTCGGTCGCTGCGACGTCGAGCGCCAGCGCGATGTCGACGCCGGGGACGAGCCCGGCCGCGCGCACGGCCTCGATGATCAAATCGAGGGCGGCCCGGTTGGAGGCCAGGTCGGGCGCGAAGCCGCCCTCGTCGCCGAGTCCGGTCGACAGGCCCTTCTTCTTGAGCACCGACTTCAGCGCGTGATAGACCTCGGCGCCCTGACGCAGGGCCTCGGCGAAGGTCAGGGCGCCGATCGGCGCGATCATGAACTCCTGGACGTCGACGTTGGAGTCGGCGTGCGCGCCGCCGTTGAGGATGTTCATCATCGGCACCGGCAGCAGGTGCGCGTTCGGCCCGCCGACGTAGCGGAACACCGCCAGCTCGGCCGACGCGGCGGCGGCGCGGGCCACCGCGAGCGAGACGCCGAGGATGGCGTTGGCGCCGAAGCGGCTCTTGTCCGGCGTGCCGTCCAGGTCGCGCAGCGCCTGGTCGAGGATGCGCTGCTCGCTGGCCTCGAGGCCGAGCACCTCGGGGCCGATCTCGTCGAGCACGGCCGCGACCGCGCGCTGGACGCCCTTGCCGTTGTACCGATCACCGCCGTCGCGCAGCTCGACGGCCTCGAACGCACCGGTCGAGGCGCCGCTGGGCACCGCGGCCCGGGCCAGCGTGCCGTCGTCGAGCGCGACCTCGACCTCGACAGTCGGGTTGCCCCGCGAATCCAAGATCTCGCGTGCCCCTACGGCGTCGATGCTCGCCACGGTGGTGTCCTCTCGACAGTCGGCGTCCTCTC
>CAZZZE010000041.1:0-13525 GCA_964658365.1 uncultured Jatrophihabitantaceae bacterium | reverse complement strand
GCGCGGCCACCGAGGTCGAGCTCAAGGAGCGCAAGCACCGCATCGAGGACGCCGTTCGCAACGCGAAGGCGGCCGTCGAGGAGGGCCTGCTGCCCGGTGGTGGCGTGGCCCTGGCCAACGCAGCGGCGAGCGCGTTCGACAAGCTCGACCTCACCGGCGACGAGGCCACCGGCGCGAACATCGTCAGGGTCGCCCTGACCGCGCCGTTGCGCCAGATCGCCGTCAACGCCGGCCTCGAAGGCGGGGTCGTGGTCGAGAAGGTCAATTCGCTGGCGGACGGGCACGGGCTCAACGCCGCCACCGGCGAGTACGTGGACATGGTGGCCGCGGGCATCGTCGAGCCGGCGAAGGTCACCCGCTCGGCGCTGCAGAACGCCGCGTCGATCGCCGCGCTCTTCCTCACGACCGAGGTCGTCATTGCCGAGCGGCCGAGCCCGGCCGGCGCCGGTGCAGGCGCCCCGGACATGGGCGGCATGGGCGGCGGTATGGGTTTCTAGAACCCGGCACGAAGGCTCGCGGCTGGGCTGGGGTCGCCGATCGACGGCCCCGGCTCAGCGCCAGCCGACGTAACTGCGCAGCATCGGCTCGTCCGCAATCGGGTGCGACCGTCGGGTGACCAGGGCCCAGCCCATGCCGGCGAAAGACGCGGCCGGTAGGGCAGCAGCGACGGTGCGGGCCAGGTTCGATCCGCTCGATGCGGACACGACGAGCACCACCCCGAGCATCAGGCACAGACCTGTCCACCGTGGCAGCACCCCGGCGCGGACCACCGCCAGGCCGAAGGCGACACCACCGAGCACCAGGACGACGCCGTGCACGACCATCCAGGCCCCGAACACATCCGAGAGGTCGTGGTAGTTCCGGGTGCCGGCGACGAGGGCGTACACCACGGTGCTGGTGAAGAACACGTAGGCGTAGGCAAGGGCACCCGCCAGACCGAGCACGCCCATCCGCGGACGCTGGGCGGCGTACAGGGCCGGGACGAACAGCGGGATCGCCGCCTCGCCGGCATAGGTGAGCGACAGGCGCAGGGTCGAGAAGTCACCCTGCACCACCTCGAGCACATCTGAGAGCAGATAGACCGCGCTGAACACGATCGCCGCCAGGCCGATCGCCACGCTCAGCGAGCGCGGCCGGCCCGCAGGGCCGCAGTTCGTTCGTGCGCTGTCCACCACGTCGACCCCGTCCTGAGCTGCGATCACGCTGATCACCTAATCCACGGTCTCCGCCGGCCGCGCGCAGGAACAGGGTCACCCGACCTGCGCGTCCCGGGCACCGCATGCCGGCGTAGCGCGTGATCGGCCCGCGCGTGTCCCGGCGTCAGTGGCCGTTGGCGCTGAGCCATTGCAGGTAATTGCCTCGCGGTCAGCGACACCGACCTGTGCAGCGTGGCCGGATTGCCGAGTGTCGGGAACGCGGAGCGCAGCTGTGCCAGTGGCAGCGGCAGAACGCCCGTGATCTACGCAGGGTCTATGGCGACCAGGTCGGGTTGGTGACGTGGCCTGCCTACCGAACGCTGCCCGGTCGGGGCGTGACCTCGTGCCCTGTGCGGGAGGCATTCACACGGCGAGGCTCGGTTCATGACTTCGACTCACGTGCAGACCGACCACCAAATTCAGACCGCAGTCGTCAAGGAACTCGACTGGTCCACGGGCGTCCGGTCCGAGCACATCGGGGTGGCAGTCACCGACGGCGCGGTGACGCTGTCGGGCGAGGTCACCTCGTTGCCGCAGCGCAACGCGGCCGTCAAGGCGGCCAGGCGCATTCATTGCGTTCGCTCCCTGGTCGACGACATCGTGGTCCGCCCGCACGACGGTCGTCGTGATGACGCCGCGGTCGTCCGCGACGCCAATGCGTTGCTGGGCCGTCACGTGCAACTCGGGGACACGGACGTCCTGGCCACCGTTCACAAGGGCACCGTCACCCTCGAGGGGACGGTGGACTGGCAGTACCAACGCAAGGCCGCGCGTAAGTCCATCGAGACGATCGGCGGCGTCATCGACGTCATCGATCAGGTGGCAGTGCGTACTGCGACGACGCAATCCGACGCCGAGGACGGGATTCGCGCCGCGCTCGAACGGGGAGCTCGGGAGGACGCCGAACACGTCGAGGTGACGGTCTCCGGTCACCAGGTGACTCTTCGCGGATCAGTGCAGTCGTGGAAGGCGCGCACCGAGGCCGAGCAGGCGGCCTGGTCAGCCAGGGGCATCACGGATGTGGTGAACGAGCTCGACATCACGCCATGACGCCTGGTCGCGATCGAGGAGGCGGCCATGGCCAGACCGAACGCTAGTCGACGTCGCGTTCGGCCTGCTGTCGAGCCAGGTCGGCCATCCCTGCTTGCCCGTCGCGGCACCGGTTCCACGTCGTTCGGACGCGGTCACGGAAGGCGGGTGCCCACAGCTCTGGGCCGTTTGGTTATTCGGGTGAACGCGAGGATGCTCGGGTCAGGCCGTCCGTCACCGTTGGCCGCCCGGCGATGACGCCGATATCAACAATCCAGGCTCGACGATCCTCACGACGCGGCGCCGTTCGAGACCGAACGCTGGCCGGTCGTTCGTACGCGACTGCCGCCATCGCGGTGGTTCGGCGCCATCGAGAGGTCCGACCAGCTATGGCTCAGCGTTTTGGTTTCGTCAGCACCTATCCGCCGACCCGGTGCGGCCTCGCGACCTTCACGGCCTCCCTGCGTACCGCGCTCGCCGAACCGGCAACAGACAGCAGCGTCGTGGTCCGGTTGGTGGACGAAGCGGAGCAAGGGCCCGGCGTACACCTGGTCGCCGGCGACCGAAGCGGGATCGCACCGGCGGCAGCTGAGCTCAATCGCTGCGACTGCGCGATCATCCAGCACGAATTCGGCGTCTACGGGGGTCCGGACGGCGAGGACATCCTGCTGCTGCTCGACCAGCTTCTCGTGCCGGTGGTCGTGGTGCTGCACACCGTCCTGGTGACCCCGACCGTCCACCAGCGTCAGGTCCTGGAAGCCGTCGTCGACGCGGCCGACGCTGTCGTCGTCATGACCGCGACGGGCCGCGACCGCCTGGCCCGGTACGCCGTCGACCTGTCGAAAGTAGCCGTCATCCCGCATGGCGCGCCGGTACCGGCAGATCTCGCGACGGCTCGAAGGGCGGCCTCTGCCGGGGCGGCGCCGACCGTCCTGACGTGGGGGCTCATCGGACCGGGCAAAGGCATCGAATGGGGGATCGACGCCATGACCGAGCTGGCCGACATCCTGCCCGCCGTGCGCTACGTGGTTGCCGGCCGCACGCATCCCAAGGTGTTCGCCCACGAGGGGGAGGCCTACCGCGACCGGTTGACCGCGCAGATCTGGCGGCTGGGCCTGCAGCGGATGGTGACTCTTGATCCTCAGTACCGCGACGCACGCTCCCTCGCGGATCTCGTCGCCGAGGCCGACGTCGTACTGCTGCCGTACGACTCCGTCGACCAGGTGACCTCCGGTGTGCTGATCGAGGCTGTCGCGGCGGGCAAACCCGTGGTGGCGACGCGGTTCCCACATGCGGTCGAACTGCTCGCGGGCGGCATGGGCACTGTCATTGCGCACCGAGACCCGCACGCCATCGCCGACGCGCTGCGCACGATCATCACGCGCCGCGACGTCGCGGCCGCCATGGTCGCGAAAGCATCGGCGGCGACGGACCGTCTGCTGTGGCCGGCGGTTGCCGAGCAGTACCGCGCGCTCGTGGACCGGCTGATCCTGGCCGGCGTCGCCGCTTGACCCCCCAGCGCGTCGCGGCGGGCACCGAAGGCCATACCCGCTCGTCCTGCACTGACGGCCGTTGAGGATGACTCGGCTGGCCGAAGTCCCGGCCGTTCCCGTGTTCGAGCATCTGGCGGCGATGACTGATCACCGCGGCTTGTTCGAACACGCGTTGCACGACGTCCCCCGACCAGAGCACGGGTACTGCGTCGACGACGCTGCGCGCGCGCTGATCGTGGTCACCAGGCAACCCCTGAAGACCCCGCAGTTGCGTGACCTCGAACGGTTGTACCTGGACTTCGTGTTGGCGGCGCTGATGCCGGACGGTCGATGCCGCAACCGCATGGGAACGGACGGGGAGTGGGCCGATCTGCCGTCGACCGGGGACTGGTGGGGCCGAGCCGTGTGGGGGCTGGGGGTCGCCGCGGCCATCTCCGCGTCGCCGGTCGTGCGTTCCCGCGCCCTCGTCGGCTTTCGGATCGCGGCGCAGCAGCGCTCCCCGCACAACCGGGCCCTGGCGTTCGCCGCGCTCGGGGCAGCCCGCCTGCTCACCAGCCAACCCCACGAGCGGGGCGCTCGGGTGCTGCTCGAGGACTGCGCTGCGGCGCTCGGGACACCCGGTGCGAGTGCGGACTGGCCGTGGCCGGAGCCCCGGCTGCGGTACGCCAATGCCAGCGTCGCGGAGGCCCTCATCGTCGCCGGGCACGTCCTGCACCGCCCCGCGATCCTGCGCCACGGTCTCCTGCTGCTCGACTTCCTCCTCGTTCGCCAGACAAGGGACGGGCACCTGTCGGTCACGCCGGCTGCGGGCCGGGGGAACGCGTGGCCCCCGCCCGAGTTCGACCAGCAGCCGATCGAGGTGGCCGCGCTGGCCGAGGCGTGCGCCAGCGCCTACGGCGTGGCCGCGAACCCGCACTGGTCGATAGGGCTGTCGCTGGCATGGGCGTGGTTCGCTGGTGACAACGACGCCCGCGTCTGCATGCTGGACCCGGTGACCGGGGCCGGGTACGACGGGTTGGAAGCCACCGGACGCAACGCGAACCAGGGCGCGGAATCGACCCTGGCCATGCTCGCAACCGCGCAGCTCGTCCAACGAATGCGCGCTACGCGGTGAACAGCACCCTGCTGCACCGGACCACCGCAGAACTGCGGCCGGATCCGAAGCGCGTGATCGCGCGGCTGTTCCTCCCCGGCGAGGAACCCCGTCGCGCCCGGTCCCGCGCGGCGGCGATCGTCGCCCGGGTGATGGCGTTACCCGAGACCGAGGTCGAGGGACTTACCGCCGAGCTGCTCGCGGAGTTTTCCGGACGGCACCGGGCGTTCCCCCTGCTGCTCGAGCGGCACGCGGCCGTGATCGCCGCGCGGCTCGATGACAGAACCCCGTTGTCGACGGCGCGGACGCACCTCATGGGTGCCGCGTTCACAGCGGAGTACTCGACGGAGGGTGCTGCGCTCATGAATCCGAGTGCGGTGCTCTCGCCCGACCAGTCCGGTGTGCCGGACGGGCAGGTGCGCGTGGCGCTCAGCCTGCGGGCAGTGGGGGAGGGCCACCTGTCCTCGATCACCTTCTGTAGCGCGCTGGTCGGCCCAGGCCCGGAGTGGGTCTTCGAGCCCCGGGTGCTGCCGGCGGTGAATGGCACGACCTCGACGGCCCGCTGGGCGACCGGCAACCTGCGTTCGGTGCTCGGGGATCAGGGCCCGTTGGACGAGTTGGGGCGGGCGCTGCTGCACGCGCTGCCGGCAGAGTTCGACACGATCGATCTCGAACGCGCGATCGTCGATCTCTTCCCTGAGCTGGTGCTCCGGCCGGGCGGCCAGGCCAGCGTCGATCTGGTCCGCCGGCTCGTGCAATCCGCCTATGCCGTCACCTTCGACCCTGACGTCGAGCTCAGCCAGCGGGTTCTGCACCCCACCGTTCCGGAGGAGAGCAACGGGATGGAGGATGCCCGCTTCACCCGCTTCGTCGACAGCGACGGTGCGGTGAAGTACCTCGGCACCTACACGGCCTACGACGGTCGGAACATCGAGCCCCGCCTGTTGCAGAGCGACGACCTGCGCACGTTCCAGGCGCACCGCCTCGCCGGCGAGGCCGCGCGCAACAAGGGAATGGCGCTGTTCCCTCGGCCCGTGCATGGGCGCCACCTCGCGCTGTGCCGGACCGACGGCGAGAACACCAGTCTGGCCCGGTCCGACGACGGGTTCACCTGGGGCGAGTCAGAGGTGCTGCATCGCCCGCGCGGCGGCTGGGAGCTGCTGCAGGTCGGCAACTGCGGCCCGCCGATCGAGACCGAGCACGGCTGGCTGGTGCTGACGCACGCCGTCGGCGCGATGCGCGTCTACACGATCAGCGCGCTGCTGCTCGATCTCGACGACCCGAGCCGGATCATCGGCAGCCTCGCCGATCCGCTGCTGCGACCGAGTGCCGGCGAACGGGACGGCTACGTCCCCAGCGTCGTGTACTCCTGCGGTGGTGTGGTCCACGACGGGCGACTGTGGCTGCCGTACGGGATCGACGACGCCCGCATCGGCGTGGCCTGGATTCCCCTGGACGAGCTGCTGGAGCGCATGCTCGCGGAGGGTTGACGCTATCCGGACAGGACCTGCTCGTACACCCGCAGGTAGTCCGCGATCATCCGGTCGACTCCGAACCGGCGCTCGGCCTGCGCGCGGACCGCGGCGCGGTCGAGCAGTAGGGCCTGCCGCACTGCGCTGACGGCCGAGGGAACGTCGTGGGCGAGGTAGCCGGTGACGCCGACGTCGATGACCTCAGCCATGGAGCCGCGGTCGTAGGCGACGACCGGGGTCCCGCACGCCATGGCCTCGACCACGGACAGCCCGAAGGGTTCGTCGAAGGCGATGGGGTGCAGCAGCGCCGCGGCCGCACCCAGCACCTGGGCACGTTTCGTCGGACCGACCGAGCCGAGGTAGACGACCCGGTCGCCATCCAGATGCGGCTCGATCTCCCGCGCGAAGTAGGCGTCGTCGTGCACGATGCCGCAGATGACCAGGCGCCGCCCGGCGGCTCGTGCGATGGAGATCGCCGTGGCCGTGCCCTTGTCGGGATGCACCCGCCCGAACACGACCAGGTCGTCACCCGGCTGCTGACGCAACGGCAGGACGTCGAGATCGACACCGTGGTAGACCGTCGCGACGTAGTCCAACTCGGGTGAGCGGTCCGAGTCAGAAATGGCGACGAGCGCCGACGCGGAATGTCGGTACGCGGGCAGGATCGCGGCGCCGGAGAACCCGTGCACGGTCGTCACCATGGGCGTCGGCGAGAGGCGGTCGAAGGTGAGCGGCAACCAGTCCAGGTGACTGTGGACGAGGTCGAACTCGCGGGACCGAGCCAACGCGTGCGCGGTGTGCAGGGCCTCCCACACCCGTCCGTCCATGGTCGGGTCCTCGGCGTAGCCATGGGCGGCCACGCCGTCGAGTGCGGCTGTGGTCACGGAGTCCAGCGTCGCGAACAGCGTGACGTCGACGCCGGCGGCGACGAGCCCCTCGGTCAGCAGGCTCGCCACCAGTTCCCACGGCCCGTAGTGCACGGGCGGTGTCCGCCAGGCGATCGGGCCCAGCATGGCGACCCTCACCCGTCGACCGTGGCGACCTGCGGCGGCTCGACGTTACCGCTGCCGGCGTTGCGCCTGACCCCACGCCCCGGGTCTCCCAGTGCCTCCGGTGGACGTGTCGCCGCCAAGTCGTGCTCGGCGGCGCAACGCTCACCCAGCCTCATGTCGGCGGTAGGACCCTCGGCCAGGTGTGCCCGCTCGGGTGCGCCGCGCGCGATGCGCGTTCACCGCGATCGTCGGTGGTCTCGGGGGTCGGTGCCCAGCCCGCCCAGTCGAGGTCGAGGATGAGCACGAGGCTTCCGCTGTCGCGGATGGACGTCCGCACGTCGCGGGCCTGCGCCACTACGCCGAACTGCTCGGCCCAGTTCGCGCGGCGCAGCCGCAGAGCCGGCCCGCGAACGATGGTGAGCGACCCTGCTGACCGGACCAGGTCGAGTACCTCGAGATCGGTGACGAATACACCGTCGAGCGTGGCTCCGCTGACGTCGTCGGAATGTTGAGTAACGAGGGCCTCGGGCGCGTGGCTCGGCGGGGTGATCAGCACGGGACTCAGCCCTCTGCGACGGCGGACGGGGTGCTTCGACGGGCCTGCGCACGACGAACAGCTTCTGCGACGATCGATTCCGCGATCAGGTGCAGCTTGGTTCCTTCGCGCTGACTCAGGATGCGCAGCCGGACGAAGGCGTCGTCGGCGGAGATCCCGGAGCGCGCCATGATCATGCCGATGGCCTGGTCGATCGTGGCCCTGGTGCCGAGCGCTCGTTGGATCCGCTCGTTCTCGCGCCGCAGTTGGTCGAGCAGCCGCGCGTTGTAGATCACGACGGCCGCAGAGGTCGCGAACAGCTCGCCCAGTCTGCGTGACTCGGCGGTGAACGCGTCGTGCGCATGGGAGTACATGTTCAGCGCGCCGATGACCTCGCTACCGAGCAACATCGGCAGGGACAGCGCGCTGTGGACGCCGAGTTCGGAGGCCTGCGGGCCGAACAAGGGCCACAGGGCGTCACCGCCCAGGTCGCCGGAGCCGGTCGTGGAACCCGAGTCCGCGGCCGAGATGCAGGGCCCCTCGCCGAGGCGGTACTGGATGCCGTCGACCTCGCGCACGAAGTCGGCCGAGGCCACTATCGCGTGCGGTACGCCGGCCTCGAGCATGGTCACCCCGGCACCTTCCGCGGCGGTCACCGCCCGCAGGGCCATGTCGGCCACGGACACCAGCGTGACCTCGATCGTGTCGCGTCCCGACACGATCTTGGCGAGTCCGTCGAAGCCCGACGCGGGCAGGTTGTCGTTGTTGTCGTCGTCGGTGTCGCGCAGGGGACCGGTGTTCACGGCACATCCAAGCGGCATCGTGACAGGAGCGCCCTCGCACCCTGGTCACGCACAACCGCGTCATTCGTCCTGGGCACCCGGCTCTGAGCTGACTGCTCAACGTGCCCAGCGGGGGCGCACGATCCGGGTCGACTGTTGACTCAGTAGGCCCGACCCTACGCCTACGGCGCGAGGCAGGGACCGAATTCCGGTGCTTTCGTCGTTCCCGGCCATCGCGCAGTGATACCGGAGTGGGGCGTCGGGTAAGCAGCAACGCCGGTCGGCTCGGCGGCGTCAGGTCGCGAGCAGGTCGACGTCCGGCAACCTGCCGTGGACGATCTGCTGCGCGTCCAGGACGGTCGCGGTGTACTCGACGGCAGCGGTCTCGCTGAACGGCTTGCAGGTGTAGATGTCGACCGAGAAGAACAGCATCGGCGCGTCCCAGGCGTACATGTGTGCGCCCGACGTCTCCCAGTGGATCCACCCGGCCCAGCCGAAGGCCGGGGACAGGTGCGTCACTGGCGGGATCAGCGCCTGCATGTCGAGCGCCTCGGACAAGCCGGAGAGATAACCGGAGACGTCGGTGTCGGTGAGAGGGCGGCTGGGGATGCCCTCCACGACGAGCCGCTGACGGTAGATGGCGGGGGCAAGATCGCGCACAGAGTTCTCCAAGCCGCAGGCTGACCGGTTTTGTGAGGGTATCGGAGCAGGTCGCTTTCGTGTCGGAGGTCAAGATGTCGGACTGGCTGCCGATGTTGTCGTTGTGACCTCCAGCCATCGGGCCAGCGACTTTCTTCGCCGGTTCTCGTGGACCACGCTCGTCCCCGGTCTGACGATCGTGGCGCTGTTCAACGCGCGCGATCCCGGCACCGCGGCGCAGGTGGTGCTGACGGGTCTGCTCGGCGCGTACTTCGCGCTGCTGCTCGTGCGGCTCGCGGTCGCAGCGGCCGTGCAACGGAGACGTCGGTACCCGCTGCTCCTGCTGTTCGCGGGGGTGCTGCTCTGGGCCATCGGGTCGACGGTGCTGAACGCGTCGGGCCGGCCCGATCTGACGTCCTTCCCGTCGCCGGGCGAGGTCTTCTTCCTGCTGGCCTACGTCGCGATTGCCTGCTACCTGCTCGCCGACACCGCGTCCGTGCGAACCGGGCGGGGCGCGACCTGGCTGGAGACCGCGAACGTGTGCGGCGGCGCGGTGTGCCTCGTCGGCGCAGTGTTGATCACTCCGGCCGTCGGCCGCGTGGACGCCGACGGTCTGCGGCTGCTCCTGGCCCTGCTCTACCCGCTGCTGGACGTCGTCCTCGGCGTGCTGGTGGTCGGCCAGGTGTTGATGCGCTATCGCGACAGCTCACGCGAGGCGGCCAGCCTGCTGCTCGGCTTCGGACTGTTCACCTTCGCCGACCTGAGCTTCATCACCAACTTGTCGAGCGGTACCTACGCCTACCACTGGCTCAACATCGTGTCGTGGGGCTGCGGTTTTGCGCTCATCGTCGACGCCGCCTGCCGGCCGCGGGCGGCAGCGCCCATCCGGGTGCCTCAGCGCAGCCTGCCGATCGCCGTCATGGTGGCCAGCCTGGCCGCCACGGTGGTGCTCGCCCTCGAGCCCGACGGCGACGTGCGGAACTACCTAATCGGCCCCGCCGTCGCCACGCTCGTCGCCGCCGGTGGACGCATGCTGGTCGCTGTTCGGGACGCACAGCGTGCCGCCCAGGCCGTCGCGCTGTCGCTCAGCGACGACCTGACCGGCCTGCCCAACCGTCGAGCGGTCTACGACCGGCTGGACCAACGGATGAGCACCGGCCGGCCGCACGCCCTGATGCTGATGGACCTGGACGGGTTCAAGGACATCAACGACACCTTGGGCCACTCGGCAGGCGACGCGGTCCTTCGCGAACTGGCACTGCGCTGCGAGACCACGCCTCCGGGTGTCATGGTCGCCCGGCTCGGCGGCGACGAGTTCGCGATCCTCGTCGACACCGCCGACGAGATCGCGCTGCACGAACTGGCCCAGGATGTGCTGAGCGCCGTACGCGAACCCATCACCGTCGACGGCATCACGCTGAGCGTCGACGCCTCGATCGGGATCACGCTGCGCCAACCGCAGGACACCGAGAGCAGTGAACTGCTGCGGCGCGCCGACGTGGCCATGTACGACGCCAAGCGCGCCCGTCTCGGCGTGGTGCTCTACGAGCCCACCAGCGACCAGTTCTCGCGCCAGCGCCTCGCCCTCGGCGAGGATCTCCGGCTCGCGATCCAGACCGGGCAGCTGGAGTTGTGGTACCAGCCCCAACAGGATGCATCTACAGGTCGGATCTGCGCGGCCGAGGCCCTGGTCCGCTGGCGGCACCCGACCCGCGGCGTGCTCACCCCCGCCGAGTTCCTCCCGGTGGCCCGGCGTTCGGGGTTGATGCTGACGCTGTCGGAGGAGATCGGCCGGATCGCGGTGGCCGACGTGACCAGTTGGCGCAAGCAGGGCATCAACACCCGCGTCGCCATCAACTGCGCCGCCCCTGAGCTGATGAGCGGGATCTTCCTGCCGCGTCTGGCCGATGCGATCGCCACCGCCGGCCTGGCGCCGAGCGAATTCATCATCGAGGTCACCGAGGACTCGTTCCTGGCCGAACCGGAACGCGCCCGTGCCCTGCTGACTGATCTGACCGCGCTCGGCTTCGAGATCTCCGTCGACGACTACGGCACCGGATTCTCCTCGCTGTCCTACCTGCGCGACCTCCCGATCACCGAGATCAAGATGGACCGGTCGTTCGTCTCGGCGATGAGCACGGACACCCGTAGCCGCCTGATCGTGGTGTCGACCTTCCATCTGGCCGACGCGCTCGGGCTTCGGATGGTGGCCGAAGGCGTCGAGGACGCCGAGACGGCCCGTGACCTCGCCGCGCTCGGCGTGCACGTCCTGCAGGGTTATCACCTGTCCCGCCCGCTGCCACCGGGACGGATCCTGGCCTATCTGTCCGGTGACACCGGTGCCGCGCCGAACGACTCAGAGCGCGATCTTGAGCGCGGGTCGCGCCGGGGTTCGTCGAGATCGGAGCGCGAAACCCGTCGCACCCGGCACCTCTATCCCGTCCAGGCCGATGCCCTGGGTGATGAGCCGGTAGGCCTCGGGGTTGAAGGCGCGTTGCCGGTCCATCGATGACGACACCTCCGACCAGACCGGCACGCTCGCCGTGGAGCCGAGGTAGGCCCCCGGGGCCGTGCCGGGCAGTACGGTGGTGTGGATCCCCGACATGTCCAGTAACCGTCGGGCGCGGCGATCGATGATCATGACGACCCACCCCGCACCGTTGGCCCGCAGCGTCTGGATCATCCCGTGATAGAGCGCGGCGGCGACGAGCCCGCTCCGGCCCATGCCGCGGCGAACGGCCAGCGTGCCGACGTCCCAGGTGCGCTCGAGGTCTAGCCCTGCCGCCCGCGCCGCCCGCGGGCCGTCGACCTCCCAGGGTGCGCGGGAGACGTCGGCGAGTGACTTGATCGTGCGCTGACCCGGCAGGATCATGCGGGCCGTGCCGACCGCCTCGCCGTGCCGGTCCAGCACGGCGAGGAAGACCGAGTCGTCGTCGTACGGGCCGTACTCCTGCGCCCACTGATCGGCTGTGTTGCCGTAGGTCTCGAGGAAGACGGCGGCCTCGCATTCCCGGGCCGCCGCCAGCTCGTCGCCCACCGGATCGATGCACAACGTGAAGTCCACGACCGCCGCACCCCATTCGTCGTCGGGGCCCGTCGGCCCGACGACGATCAAACCACGACAGACCCCGTCTTTAGGGACGGCAGTGATTGTCCGCCGCGATTCGGGCGGGTTCGCGTGGCTCGATGTGGCTCGGTGGCGCGACGCGTCGGCGGCGCTAGCGGTCGTGGACGTCCCGGGTGCCTCGAGCGGTGTACATATCGAAACTTGTATACTAGCGTCCGTGAAGCCGATCGAGTTCGTTGGCAACTCTCTCGACGATCTTTGAGCTTTCCCTGTCGATGCTCGTCGCGAGTGCGGCTACCAGCTCGATCGGATACAGCAAGGGTTCGACCCGACCGATTGGAAGCCGATGCCAGCGGTGGGCAGCGGCGTCCGGGAGGTCCGGGTACGCGAACAAGCTGGCGCCTTCCGGGTCATCTACGTGGCGACGCTGGCCGAGCGCGTCTACGTGCTCCACTGCTTCCAGAAGCGAACGCAGCAGACCGCCAAGGCAGATCTTGATCTCGCCGGCCGGCGGTACAAGCAGATCGTCAACGACGTTCAGAACAGGCAGGTGAGCGGACATGAGCGATAAGCAGTTCGACAGTGTGTGGGACGCGATCGAAGACACTCCACAGGAGTCGGAGAACATGCGGCTGCGCTCTCAACTCGTCATGGCGCTCGCCGAACGAATCAAGACCGAGGCCTGGACTCAGAAGCAAGCCGCCGCTCGGCTCGGCGTGACTCAGCCCCGCATCTCCGATCTGGTGCGCGGCAAGATCGACCTCTTCAGCTTGGACTCACTGGTGAACATGGTGGGTGCCGCGGGCCTGCACGTCGAGATGAGCGTCGAGCGCGCGGCGTAGACGAATCGCGGATGTGGAGGCCGACCGCCCATCCAACGTCCTGCTCGTGCTCGCCACCCACGCCGTGTGCACCGGGCTCAGCGCAGCTGTGCGCCCAGAGCCTCGAGCTCGGCGCACAGGTGGGCGAGCAACGCGTCGGGGTCGGGCAGGGCGCGGTCGTCGCTCATGACGCCGAGCACGACGCGGCCGTCGTAGCTGATCACCGAGACGCCGAGCCCGAGCGAACCCGACTGCGGCGGCCAGGCGATGATGCCGGCCACCCGGTTGCCGCCCAGGTGCAGGGCGTGCCGCGGGCCAGGCACATTGGTCACGACCAGGCTGCCCTTGGCGGAGAAGATGTCGATGACCACGCCGACGACGCGGCGCGGTGCCCGCCCGACGAGGC